>JANMSC010000194.1:0-1831 GCA_031388885.1 Gemmatimonadales bacterium
CGCCGCAGCGCATCGGCCTCGGCGGGGGTGTACCCCGCGAGTGAAATCGCGATCGCCATCGCCTGTTCCTGAAATACCGGAATCCCCTGGGTGCGCGCGAGGATCGGTTCGAGGGCCGGATGTGCGTACGTGACCGCCTCACGACCTCGGCGTCGCTCGGTGTAGGGGTGAACGAAGCGCGCCATGATCGGTCCCGGACGAATCAGTGCGACCTGCACCGTGATGTCATACAGACGCTCGGGACGAGTGTGCAGGATCGATGCGATCTGCGCACGACTCTCGATCTGGAACATTCCCAGCGTGTCGCCTCGCGAGATGAGGTCGTAGGTCGCCTTGTCGTCCTGCGGCAGGCCATACATCAGCGGCCGCATCCCGGTGCGTTGTGCAATCGCATTGAATGCACGTCGCACCACGGCCAGTGAGCCGAGGCCGAGGAAGTCGAACTTCGGGATCCCGACGAGGTCGAGGTCATCCTTGTCGAACTGGATGATCGACCGACCCATCGTGGTCCATTCGATTGGTGCACGCTCGCCGAGCGGCGCAGATGACAGCACGAAGCCGCCGGGATGGGTCGAACGAAGCCGGGGCATGTCCTGCGCGGCGCGCATCGCGGCCAGCAGCATCTGTGCACGTGGTGTGGTGACGTCAAACCCCTGTGCTGCACCGAGCCCATCCTCGATGCGCTGCGCGCCGTTGACACAGTCGTCCCAGCGCATCCGCTTCGACATCCGGAACGCGAGTTCTGGCGGATAGCCGAGGGCACGCATGCCGTCCTGCAGCGCAGTACACCCACTGTAGAGCTGCGTGACCGCCGTGATTGCGGAGCGGGTGCGATCGTAACGGCCATAGACATAGTCGAGCACCTCCTCGCGGCGATCGTGCTCGATGTCGACGTCGATGTCGGGCGCTTCGGTGCCGCCATCGAGTCGTGACTCCGACAGGAATCGTTCGATGAGGAGGCCGTTTTTCACCGGATCGATCGCGGTGATGCCGAGGCAGTACGCGACGGCGGAATTGGCGGCGCTGCCGCGTCCCTGGCAGAGGATGCCACGCAGATGGGCGTAGCGCACGGCATCCCACATCACGAGAAAGAACCCGGCGAATCCCAGGCGACTGATCACGCCGAGCTCGTGGTCGAGCTGTCGACGCTGCTTTGGGGTGATCGTTCCCCAGCGTTCGCGGGCGCCTTCGTCGGTGACGTAGTGCAGGAACTCGTCGATGTTGCGGCCGTCGGGCACCGGAAACGTCGGTAGTGGTGGCCGCACCCACGTGAGGTTGAAGTCGCACTCCGATGCAATGGCGGCACTCGCCTCGAGGCCTTGCTCTCGGCCCTTCCACCGCTCGGCGAGCACCGTCGGGTTGAGGAGTTCCCAGCCGCCATTGGGGTGGCTGAGGCCACGCTCAAGCAACACGTCCACGGTGCAGCGTTGGCGGAGTGCGGTCAGGATCTCGTGCATCAGGCGCCCGCTCTCGGAGATGTAGCGAGAGTCCTGGGCGACCATCCAGCGCACCTTCGCCTTGTGGGCCAGGTCGATGAGTGCCGCGGCGAGGGCGAGTTCGTCGCCGCCGGCCTGGTGCAGTTGCACTTCGACCGCGACATGACCGCCGAAGCGATCACGCCACTCGTGCAGCAGGCGCAGTGCGTCATCGGCGCGATGGTCGCGTACCATCGTGGCGATCAGCCCCGATGACGGGCCGGTGAGGAGCTGCAATCCTTCGGCGCGATCGGCGACCTGTTGCCAGGTCAGGCGTGGTCGTCCCCGCAGCGGACGCGTTGAGGTGGTGCTGGCGAGCGATCCACTACGCGATTGGGTCACCAGTGCGGCGAGGT
>JANMSC010000220.1:0-28871 GCA_031388885.1 Gemmatimonadales bacterium
GTTCACGCCGGCCTGGCCGAGGAGTGTGCCGACGTGACCGATCACGCCGGGCACATCGTGATTGGTCAGGATGATGAGCGCCTGTCGCGGTGCGACGTCGACCCTGAACTCACCGATCTGGGTGAGACGCACGACCCCGCCGGCAGCGACGAGTCCGCTCACCGTGACGGATTCCATGCCGCCGCTCAGCGTGACTTCGACCGCGGTCGGTTGTTCCCCGCGCATCGGGTCAGCGACGGCAAGCTCGATCCCGCGCGCCTCTGCGATGGTTCGCGCACTGATCAGGTTGAGGCGTTCGCCTGCGACGACCCGCTCGAGCGCTCCGAGTGCGGCCGCCGAGAGCAGCGCGCCACCTTCGCCTGCCAGTTCATGACCGGCGCGCACGGTGATCCGGCGCACCACTGGCACACCGCGGTCGATCAACAGGGCCCGCCCGATTGCCGCCGCGCGTTGCGCGAGAAGCAAACCGGGCTGCAAGTCGTGCCACGGGCGCCCGCTTCCCGTGGCGAGGTTGATGGACCGCGACAATTCACCGTGCAGCATCATGTCGCGCACTGCGACGCACACGTCCACCGCGACGTTCCGCTGCGCCTCTACGGTCGAGGCGCCGATGTGGGGCGTCAGCAGCACGTTGGCGGCGCGACGCAGCGGCGCGTCGGCGGGCAGTGGTTCGGTCACGTACACGTCGAGGATCGCGCCGCGCACCCGGCCGGCATCCAGTGCCGCCAGCAGGGCCTGATCGTCAATGATCCCGCCGCGCGCGAGGTTGGCGACAACCGCACCTCCCGGCAGGCGCGCAAGTTCACGGCGCCCGATCATCGACCGCGTTTCGTCGGTCAGCGGGACGTGCACGGTGAGGATGTCGACGTCGGGCAGCATCGCATCAAGCGAGGCGGCGCGCCGGATCTGCAGGGCCTGAAATCGCTCATCACCGATGTATGGGTCATAGCCGATCACTGTCATGCCGAATGCCTTGGCACGCCGCGCCACTTCGGTGCCAATTCGTCCTACACCGACAATCCCGAGGGTGCGACCGCAGAGTTCACTGCCGAGCAGATCACTGCGGTCCCAGCGGCCTTCTGCCATTGACGCCGCGGCGGCGGGCAGCTTGCGGAGCAATGAGAGGATCGCGCCGAAGAAAAGCTCGGCGACGGCGATGGTATTGCCCGCAGGCGCATTGACGACGGCGATGCCGAGGGCGGTGGCAGCCGACATGTCGATGTTATCGATCCCGACGCCGGCTCGGCCGATGACCTTGAGGCGCGTGGCGTGCTTCAGGAACTCCGCCGACACCTTCGTGGCGCTGCGGCCGACGAAGACGTCGTATTCTCCGATACGCTCATACAGCTCGGATGGCGGCAGCGTCGGAACGACATCCACGTGAAACGAAGGCTCGGCCTGGAGGATCTCGACACCCTCCGGATCGACGTCGTCGGTGACGAAGATGCGCAACGGAGTCGTCACCCCCCGAACAGCCTGCCAATGTCATTCGAGAACGCGAGCACCATCAGCAGCACGATCATCGCCAACCCGATGAGCGACACGGCTTCGCGCAATCGGCGCGGCAGCGGTCGGCGGATGATGCCCTCGACCAGGAGGATCAGGAACGCGCCGCCATCGAGCACCGGGATGGGCAGCAGGTTCACCACCGCGAGGTTCATCGAGATCAGCGCCATGAACGCGAGCAACGGCTCGATCCCGGCCCGCGCCTGTTCGGCTGCCATCTGACCAATGAGAATCGGCCCGCCGATCTCCGAGCTGGCGATCTGTCGAGTCATCAACCCCCGAAACGTTCTGAAGATCATCCCCGCCGAACTGATCGCTGCATCACCTCCAGCCACTGCGGCGCCCACCAGGCCGAGCGCTTCGGTGCGCCACGGCGGACGGCCGGTCGCGCCGATCCGGCCGATCATCGGGGTGGAGCTGTCACCGAGCACCGCACGCTCGAGCTTCGGGGTCACCGTGATCGTCCGCGATCCGCTGTCTCGCACGATGGTGATCGCAATCGATCGACCGCCGGCGGCGCGGATCCTGGCGGTTGCATCAGCCCACTGCCCCACCGGAGCGCCATCGATCGCCACGATCGAGTCACCCGGCTCAAAGCCCGCCCCGCGCGCCGGATAGTTCGGCGACAGCGCCCCGATGACTGCGGGATGCATCGGCTCGATCGAAATCGCCACGCGCGCCCGCTCCGCCAGTGCATCGCGATGGAGCGCCACCACGATCGGGTCACGGTTGCTGAAGGTGAATGCGATCTCGTTGCGATCGCCGCTCGTGATGTGCTCGAAAATTTCGGCCCACGACGCGACGGTATCGCCGTCGATCGTCGTGATGCGCGATCCCGGCGCGATCGTGGTGAGTTCACGCGCCTCGACGGGGAGGTTGGTGGTACTGACGCTTCCAACGGTGGTGGTCGGATCGTACTGACGCCCGTTCTTCCATGCGAGTCCAGTGAACACGATCCACGCGAAAAGCGCGTTGAGGGTCACGCCAGCCAGGATGATCACCATCCGTTGCCACACCGGCTTGGCCTCGAACACGCGATCCGGCGGCACCGCGTCTGCGGAACCCCCTTCCAGCACCGACGACGATGGATCTTCCTCGCGCGACGCCATCTTCACGTAGCCGCCGAGTGGCAGCCACGAGATCGCCCACTCGGTCTCGCCGCGCTGGAACGAGAGTGCCTTGACCGGCTTGCCCATGCCGATCGAGAACCGGTGGACCCAGACACCGAACGCCTTCGCCGCCCAATAGTGACCCAGCTCGTGCACGAAAATCAGCACACCGAGGACAACGAAAAGCACTGCGATGGTAAACAGCGTACCAGTCATGCGAAGGCCTCTTCGGCGTGGCGCCGAGCTGCGTGGTCAGCAAAACGCACCGCGTCAAGCGACTCGGCCGGTGTCCCATCGTGCCGTGCGAGCGCGTGCTCGATGGTGTCCGCAATCCGTCCGAAGGGAATGCGACCGGCGAGGAACGCCGCAACGGCAACCTCATTGGCCGCGTTGAATGCTGCGGGTGCCGTACCGCCCTTGCGCCCAGCCGCGACGCCGAGATCGAAGGCGCGAAATTCGTTGCGCCTGATCGGCTCAAAGGTCAATGATCCTGCAGCCACCGGATCGTAGCGCCGCACCCCGTTGTCACTGAGACGCGCGGGATGGGTCAGCGCGTACAGAATCGGCACTTCCATCGACGGATAGCCCATCTGGGCCAGCACGCTGCCATCGGGGAACTCGACAAAGGCGTGGATGATGCTTTGCGGATGCACGACCACTTCGACCGCGTCATAGCTCAGGCCGAACAGGAAGTGCGCTTCGATCACCTCAAGGGCCTTGTTCGCCAGGGTGGCTGAATCGACCGTGATCTTGGCGCCCATTTGCCACGTCGGATGATTGAGCGCCTCCGCGACCGTCGCGGCGGCGATCCGTTCGGCGGGCCACGTCCGGAACGGTCCACCTGATGCAGTGAGGATCAAGCGTGATGGCGGTCCACCCTGCGTACAGGCGCACTGTAGCACGGCGCTGTGCTCCGAATCGATCGGAACGAGTTCGCCCCCGCCCTCACGCGCGGCGGCTGCCACGAGCGGGCCTGCCATCACCAGCGTTTCCTTGTTGGCCAGTGCGACCCGCTTGCCGGCGAGCAGTGCCGCGATCGTCGCGTCGAGGCCGGCGGCGCCAACCACGGCGTTCACCACGATGTCGACATCGTCCCGCGTCGCCGCTTCAACCAGCGTGTCCGCCCCGGTACGGAAACGGGTATCGCCGTTGCCGGCAACGAGTCCGACGTATCGGGGGTGCCACGCGGCCACCTGTTCGGCGAGCGCGTCGCCCTGTGACCCGGCGACCAGTGCGACGAGTTCGAACGCATCACGATGGCGATCGAGCACCCGCAATGTGCTTGTGCCAATCGAACCAGTGGAGCCCAGCACGGCGACACGGCGCATCGGTCAGGCCAGTCCCAGCAGCCGGTAGCAGGCCGCCGCCACGGGGAGGACAAAGTAGAGCGAGTCAAATCGGTCGAGCACGCCACCGTGGCCCGGAATGAGGGATGACGAATCCTTCACACCGGCTTCGCGCTTGAGCAGTGACTCAGCCAGGTCCCCCAGTTGTCCGACCACCGCCAGCACCAGGGCCATCGCGCAGGCCGCGAGTACGCCGATGTGCACGCCAAGCGGTGGAAAGATCACGAGCGCGAAGAGTGGTGCAACAGCCACGCCACCGATGATGCCAGCGATCGCGCCCGACCGGGTTTTTCCGGGTGAGATCGAGGGCGCCAGCCTGGGTCCACCGAATGCGCGACCGGCAAACATCGCCGCGGTGTCGCAAACCCATGTTACCACGAGCGGGAAGAACACGAGCATTGCGCCGGCCCACGAGCGATCCGGCCACAGCGGATGACGAATCAGCAAGACAAACGTTGGCAACAGCGCGGCATAGCACACCGCAAGCAGCGTTACCGCAACAGCTGCAAGCGGGCGCTCACCCGACGCACGCGATGCGAGTGCCAGCACCAGCAACAGCATGACGAAGGTCGCGGCAAGGTACGGCCAACCGACCGACCATGCCTGCCCAACAGGGCTTTCGGCATGCGCCGCGTACGTGAGCATCGGGACGACGGTCGCGGCCGCGATCCCGACGCGGCGAAAGGGGCGAACGCCGGTGCGCACGGCCAGGTCGAAGAGTTCACCCGTCCCCAGCGCTGCGATCAGCGCCACCAGGACGGCGAGCGGCCACGATCCATTCCACACGACGGCAAGCGCGAGTGGGATACCGATCGCAGCCACGACGATCCGCCGCATGAGGGTGGAATCCATGCGCGCGATCAGGCGTTCACGCGGCCGAAGCGGCGGTCGCGTTGCTGGTATTCGAGCACGGCCGCGAACAGATCTTCGCGGGTGAAGTCGGGCCAGAGCACCGGGGTCACATAAAACTCCGCATACGCGAGTTGCCAGAGCAAAAAGTTCGACACGCGCATTTCGCCGGAGGTGCGGATCAGCAAATCGGGGTCGGGCCACTGTGCCGTCAGCAACTCGGCCGCCACGTGGGCCTCGTCGATCGCCGCGGGATCGAGTACACCCTGCTGCACCCGCTCCGCGAGGATCCGCGCGGCGCGGGTCAGTTCGGCACGTGATCCGTACGAAAGGCAGATGTTGAGGGCGAGGTTCGAACCACCGGCGGTGAGACGCTCGATCGAGTCAACTGCATCGCGCGCCGTCGGTACAAGGCGATCGAGATCGCCAAGCATCCGGACGCTCACGCCCTGCGCCCGGAGTTCATCCGCTTCCTTCTTGATGTACTCCTCGAGCAGCGCCATCAGCGCGCCGACCTCTGCCGCCGGGCGTTGCCAATTCTCCTGCGAGAAGGCGAAGATCGTGAGGACTTCAATGCCGCACTGCAGGCACCCCTCAACCGCCTCGCGCACCGCCGGCATGCCTGCCTGATGCCCTGCCGATCGTGGCAGACCGCGCTCGCGCGCCCATCGGCCGTTGCCGTCCATGATGACGGCGACGTGCCGAGGAACCGCGCCACCCTCGCGCACCTGATCGGACAGGGACTCGGCGGGCGTGGTCACACCTCGAGGATTTCGACTTCCTTTGCCTTCAGGATGTCGTCGATCTGCCGGATCGCCTCATCGGTATGCTTCTGCACGTCCTTTTCGGATCGCGTCTTTTCGTCTTCGGGCACCCGCTCGGTCTTCTTCACCCGGCCCATCGCCTCGGTCCGTGCCTGACGGACCGACACCCGACCCTCTTCAACCAGTTTGCCGCACACCTTGAGCAAGTCGCGTCGGCGATCCTCGGACAGCGCGGGAAGCGGGACCCGGATGACCGTTCCCGCCGATTGCGGGTTGAGCCCAAGACCCGCATCGCGGATCGCCTTGTCGATCGCGATCGCGAGATTCTTGTCGAACGGTTGCACCGTGAGCATGCGGGGTTCAGGCGCCGAGACCATGGCGACCTGATTGAGCGGCACGCTGCTACCATATGCGTCGACCCGAACGGTGTCGAGCAGCTGCGGGGTAGCCTTGCCCGATCGGATGCCGCTCAGCTCCCGGCGCGTATTCTCGACGGCTTTCTGCATGCCGTCACGTGAAGCCTTGACGATTTCGGCGAGAGTCATTTGACGAGGGTCCCCACGCGTTCGCCGGCGAGTGCACGCGCAATGGCGCCGGGCGTGTTGATGTTGAGCACCACGATCGGGAGGCGGTTCGCCTGGCACAGGCCAAACGCGTTGGCGTCCATGACCGCATAGCCGTTGACGATGGCGTCCTGAAAGGTCAACTCCGGGAGGAGCTTGGCACCGGGATCCGTGCGCGGATCTGCGGAATACACGCCATCGACGTTGGTCGCCTTGAGCACGACCTCGGCTTCCATCTCCAATGCGCGTAGCACCGCCGCGGTATCGGTCGAGAAAAACGGATTGCCGGTTCCGCCAGCGAAGATCACGAGGCGGCCCTTTTCGAGGTGGCGCATCATGCGGCGCCTGATGTACGGCTCAGCGAGCGACTCCATCCTGATCGCCGTCAGCACGCGCGTCTCGACGCCGAGCGACTCGAGCACGTTCTGCATCGCCAGCGCGTTGATGACCGTCGCCAGCATGCCCATGTAGTCGGCGGACACGCGATCGAGACCTTCACGACTGGCTGACGCGCCGCGCACGATATTGCCGCCGCCGACCACCAGGCCGAGGGCCACGCCCATCGCGTGGACGGACTTGATCTCCTCAGCAAGCGTCTCGATCACCTGGTAATCGAGACTTCCTCCCTTGCCGCCAGCGAGCGCCTCGCCGGACAGCTTCAGCAGTGCCCGACGGTATGCCACGGTCAGGACTCGCCGATCTTGAAGCGCGCGAACCGCACGACCTTCGCACCTGGTACGCGGGCCAGCAGCGCCCCGACGGTGACCGAGTCGTCCTTCACGAACGGCTGCTCGAGCAGCGCCCGTTCCGCAGCGAACTTGCGCACCTTGCCGTCCACGATCTTGGCACGGATCGCCTCGGGCTTCCCTTCCTGCGCCACCTGCTCCTCGGCGATGCGACGCTCACGCTCGATCAACTCGGGCGGGATGTCGTCGGTCGAGATGGCGAGGGGATCGGCCGAGGCGATGTGCAGCGCGATGTCACGACCGAGCGCGGTAGCGGCATCGCCCGAGGCGCCGGCGAGCTCCACCAGCACGCCAACCTGACCGTTGAAATGGCGGTACTCGGCGACGAGGCCGCCAAATCGTGCCACCCGCTTGACGGTCATCGCCTCGCCCGTGGTGCCTGACGCTTCCTTGACCACTTCGTCGATCGTCTTGCCATCCATCGACTCGGCGAGGAACCCTTCGAGCGTCACGCCGAGCTGGCTCGTGGCAAGTGCATGCTCAACGAGTCGCTTCGCGAGCGCCTGAAACGTCTCGTTCCGCGCCACGAAGTCGGTCTCGCTGTTGAGCTCGACCATCGCCGCGGCCGTACCGCCGGGTGCCGATTCAATCATGACAACACCCTGCGACGCGTCGCGGCCGGCGCGCTTCTCGGCCTTCGCGATCCCCTTCTTGCGGAGGATCTCGCCAGCGAGCGCCATGTCGCCGTTCGCCTCGTCGAGGGCCTTCTTGCAATCCATCATCCCTGCGCCGGTGCGACCGCGCAGTTCCGAGATGTCCTTGGTGCTGATTGCCATTGCGCTCATCGTGGTCTCTGGTCGTGGTCGCTGTTGTGGAACCGCCGCCCGGGGGCACAAAACCCCGTGGGCGGCAGTCGGTGCGTAGCCTGATCCGACATGCGGTCAGGCCAGCGTGTCGCCGCCGTCCGGGCCTGCCGGGGCATCGGACTTCATCCGGGCGGCAATCGCCTCGGGACGCGCCTTCCGCTTGCGGCGCGGACGGCGGCGCTTGCGATCGTCGTCGCCGGCACCATCGCCTTCTCCAGCAGAATATGTTTCCGAGTCGTCATCACTCATGGCGTCGCGCACCGGCATCTGCGCCCGGGCCTCACGCAGGGCATCGCACAGGGCGCCGGTGATCAGCGACACGCTGCGAATCGCGTCGTCGTTACCCGGAATCGGGACCGTGATCGGGTCGGGGTCGGCGTTCGTGTCGACGATCGCCACGACCGGAATTCCGAGCCGGTTCGCTTCCTGGATCGCAATCTTCTCCTTCTTGGCATCGACCACGAACATCGCACCGGGCAGACGCGTCATGTGCTTGATGCCCTCGAGATTGCGCGACAGCTTTTCACGCTCGCGGGAGAAGAGCAGCTGCTCCTTCTTGGTGTAGTTCTCGAAGTCGCCTTCAGCCGACCCCTGCTCGAGGTCGCGCAGCCGCTTGATCTGCTTCTTGATGGTCTGGAAGTTTGTCAGCGTGCCCCCGAGCCAGCGCTCGGTGACCCAATGGGCGCCGGCATTGCGGGCTTCCGCCTCGACCACGGCCTTGAGCTGCCGCTTGGTACACACGAACAGGATGTTCTCGCCCCGCATCGCCACGCCCTTGAGCAAGTCGGCGGCAAGATGGAGCTGCTTGACGGTTTTCTGGAGGTCGATCAAGTAGATGCCCGACCGCTCGGCGAAGATGAACTTGCGCATCTTCGGGTTCCAGCGGCGGGTCTGGTGGCCGAAATGGGTGCCGGCTTCGAGCAGGTCCTGCAGCGAGGGTGTTGCCACGAACTTCTCCTTCAGGTGGTTGATCCGCCGCGCTCCGTCACGTCCGGCTGAGAGCCCCGCAGGGCACCGTTCAGCAGAATCGGGAGGCGTGTGTCGTCGCACGCCGAATGTGGCGCGCGCGTGTCGTGCGACCGGTTCGCCCGGTCAGGCGTGGTGCGCGTGCGGGCAAAGCATGAATCCGCGTGTCCCGAGGGCAAAGCTTCGCTTTGCCCCTACGGGTGCGTTTGCTCGCCTATCTCTTCGAGAACTGGAACCGCTTGCGGGCACCCGGGCGGCCCGGCTTCTTGCGCTCGACCGCCCGCGGGTCACGCGTCAGCAGTCCGGCCGCACGAAGTTTGGGGCGGTGCAACTCGTCGGCCTTGCAGAGCGCGCGGGCGATCGCGTGGCGCATCGCGCCTGCCTGCCCGCTCACGCCGCCGCCATCGACATGCGCCTTCACGTCGAACGCGCCAAGCGTGTCGGTGGCCGTGAACGAC
Organism: Gemmatimonadales bacterium; assembly: GCA_031388885.1. Classification (GTDB taxonomy): domain Bacteria; phylum Gemmatimonadota; class Gemmatimonadetes; order Gemmatimonadales; family GWC2-71-9; genus Palsa-1233. The sequence continues at coordinate 9,114 of JANMSC010000220.1, forward strand.
TGCTGGATGTGCTGTACCAGCGACGGCCGGGGAAAGTAGTCACCGAGGGTGCGACCATTCACGTCCCACTTGCCGGTGCCCGGCGTGAGGTAGACGCGGGCCACGCTCGTCTTGCGGCGACCAACGGCATTCCAGCGGAACTCAGCGGTATCGCTCATGTCGTGGCCTTCGCGGTGACAACGGTGATCGCCTTCGGCTGCTGGGCCTCGTGCGGATGCTCGGCGCCAGCGTACACCTTCAACTTGGTGCGCAGCTTCTGCTTGGCCAGCGAGTTCTTCGGCAGCATGCCGAACACGGCCTTCTCGATCACCCGATCGGGATGCTTCGCCATCATGTCCGCCGCTGGGGTATGGTGGTCGTGCCCCATATACCCGGTGTGGCGGAAGTAGGTCTTCTGGGTCAGCTTGCGGCCGGTGAAATGGACCTTCGACGCGTTCAGCACGATGACGAAATCGCCACCGTCCATGTGCGGCGTGAACGTCGGCTTGTGCTTGCCGCGAATGAGTTGTGCCACGGTACTCGCCAGGCGTCCGAGCGGCACGTCGGTCGCATCGACCACGTACCAATCGTGCTGGAGATCCGCTGCTTTCGCCGTATACGTCTTCATGTGCGTGTCAATCCCCACTTCAGTCCGGAACGTCAAATCGGGCACAGACCCATAAGATAGGGCCGCGACAGGGGTTGGGTCAACCGGGGCCGCGGGGCGAGAAGCGAGAAGCGAGAAGCGAGAAGCGAGAGGCGAGAAGCGAGAGGCGAGTGGCGAGGGGCGAGGGGCGAGGGGCGAGGGGCGAGGGACCTCAATCCCGTGAGAGGTCCCTCCACTTCGGCACCTACGGTGCCTTCGGTCGGGATGACAGCTCTCACGGCCCAGGGCCCAGGGCCCAAGGCGCCCACGGGCCACGGGCCACGGCCCGCTTCTCCTCGCCATTGACGTCATGCACCACCGTGTCAGAATCGGGAAACGAACGACAGGCGGATCGAGCGCGGCGATCCCGGTGAGATGTTGTTGTTGTTGTGCGACGTCAGGAAGTACCGGGTATCGAACACGTTGTCGACGTTGACTTGCGCCTCGAGATGCGTGTTGACCCGCAGGAACGCGGCCGCGTCGACTCTCGTGAACGCGGGCAGCGTGACGGCGTTGTCGAACGCTGCGAAGCTCGCCGCCTGGTGGATGACTCCGGCGCCCAGCCCCACCGCTCCGTTGATGCGAACGCGATTCCAGAGTGACAGGGCGTGCCGCGGCACCAAGGGTACCGTTGCACCAAGGGCAGCGGCGCTGGTGCGCCCCGTGATGACCGCGTCTTGCAGCGCATATCCCAACGCGATTTGCCATGCACGAAGGGGCGTCCCCTGCACCCCCAGTTCGATGCCGCGCGAACGCTGGCTGCCCGTCTGTACGGTGCGGGACGGATCCACCGGATCGGGCGCCCGGGTGTGGTTGCGGTCGAGCTGATACACGGCGGCGGTCACTGCGACACGATCGGCGACGACCCACCTCGAGCCAACTTCGTAGTTCGTGAATGTCTCCGGCTCGAGCGTCGCGGTGGTGGTGTCGAGCGCCGTGAACTGGTCTCCAGCCCCAGGTAACGCGGCGACCCCGACACTGGCGAATAGCGACAGGCGATCCGTCGCCTCGAACACCAACCCGCCCCGCGGCGACACCATCGCGTCGACCCGCCGCAGCGTCTCACCACTCCGATTCTTGCGCACATCAAGCGCAAACCGCTCGACCCGAAATCCGCCGAACAGCTGTACCCTGCTGCCGATCGTCGCCTGATCCTCGACATAGAGCGACGCGGTCGAGACGTCGACATGGTATCTGCGTCGGACGCGCCCGGCCGAAAGGTGATCGACTCGCGTGCGACCGGGTCGGCCAGCGGCACTTCGACCGAGACATCGGTGTCGTTGAAGTAACCGGTGTTGCGCAGGATGTCCGTCTGCTGGCGCCCCAACGCGATGCCGGTGAGCAGCGTATGCCGCACTCCACCAGTGGCGACGCGCGCGACGATCTCGGCCTGGCTGAAGAAATTCTGGCGCGCCGTCGCATCGTTGTATGCCAGGATGCGGACCGCACTGCCGCCGTTGGTCACGGCCCCGGGGAAGACGTTCTGGTAGAACTTGTCGTAGTCGGCATATCGGACCCGACTGGTCAGCGTGACCGCGGCCGAAAGGCGGTGTTCGACGGCCGCGTCAGCCGCAGTAACCCTCGCTGAGACGACGCTCGCCTCTGGGTTGCCGAAGAACGTGCTGGGCGCAACCACGACCGGCGCTCCGCCGAACGACGGGATGCCCCGATCGGCGGTGCGATCATCGTGAAAGTATTCGATCCCGGCCGTCACCCGTGTCGCGCCGCCCGCCGCGACCGTCACGGTGGGATTGATGCCGTACCGCTGGAGCGTCGCGCCCCGCCGGAACAAGTCAGAGTTTTCGTACATTGCATTGACGCGAATCGCCGCGGCGTCGGAGACCGGGCGGCCGACATCAATCGCCCCTCGTCGGCTGCCGAACGAACCACCTGACGCACGCACTTCGCTGGTGGCGCGCCGACCGGCCGCCTTGGTCACGCGGTTGATGACGCCACCGCCTACCCCTCGGCCAAAGCTCAACGCGTTGGCGCCGAACAACCCTTCGACGCGCTCGACGTTGTAGAGATCGCGAACGTACTGCACGTCGTCGCGCAACCCGTCCACCAGGAAGTTCGAGGTCGAATTGTTGCCGCGAATGGTGGGTTGGTCGCGGTTCCCCTCACCCTGCCCCATCCGCGCGCCGGGGATGTAGGGCAGCACGTCAGCGAGCCCCTGCATCGCGCGATCGTTGATCAACTCGTGACCAACCACGGCGACCGGTTGCGCCGAGCCACGGTGCATCGTCGGGCTCGACGCCGATGCGGCGGCGTCTGGGCCGTACCCGACCGCACGCCGCCTCGCCACAACGCCGATCGGCGCGAGTGCATACACGGCGCGTGAGTCCGGCGCGACGCTGAAGCCGCCTGACGGTCCAAACCGCCCGACGAAGCCAGTGCCGGCGAGCAGGCGACTGAGCGCGGCGGGCGCGGTGAATCGTCCCGCGACGGCACTCGACACCACCTGATCGGGCGGCCGCGTCCCGTGAAGCGTCAACCCGGACTGCTGGGCGAACGATGCGAGCGCCTCCCGGAGGGATCCGGATGCGAGCGCGTAGCTCCGCTCAGCAAGCGTATCGACTACCGCGGCGACTGGGGATGGTTGCGGCACCTGAGCCGACAGTGGGCTGGCGGAAGCGCACGGCATCGCGATGTACGCAACCAGCAGCATGCGGACAGCGCCTGCGGCGACGGGTCGGGGAGAGCGAGCAAGAGTCATCATGCAAGTCCAGAGCAGTAAATGATAATGAGAATCATGCCCTTTTGGGGGCGCGGCCAACGATGGCGAGATCCGCCCCGGTTGTCAATCCGAATTGTTGCGGTGGGTTTCTTCCGCGCTACCCGGCGTAGTCGAGTTCGACGAGCACCGCCCCCTTCTCGACGGCCTGACCGATCACGACGCGAATCGACTTCACCACCCCCGATGCGGTCGCCTTGAGTTCATTCTCCATCTTCATCGCTTCGAGCACGACAAGGCCCTGCCCAGTGACCACCGGATCGCCCTCCGCGACGTCAACCCGGATCACCAGGCCCGGCATCGGCGCCTTGAGCACGCCGCCATCGGCCGTGCCTCGGCGGGCGCCGACGAGCGACCGAATGTGCCGGGTGCGTTCATCCACGGCCTCGATGTCGTACACCGACCCGCGATCGACCAGTCGCCACCGACCGTCGACGTACTGATCGATCGCGAGGGACGACACGCGGCCAGCAACCTTCAGCCGCACTTCGGGGGTCCCGGGCACCGTCTTCAGTGACGCGTCGAGCGCTTGACCGTCGACCCTCACGTGATCACCGTCGATGTCAACCTCGATGGTGCGTTCGCCCACGGTGACGAAGTACTTCATCGCCGTTCCAGCAATGCCACGCACTCGAGGTGCGCCGTTTGCGGAAACTGGTCGAAGCCGTGCACGGTCCGCAGTTGGTACGCCGGCGCGAGTCGCGCGATGTCGCGCGCCAGGGTGGCGGGATCGCACGAGATGTACACCACGCGGGTCGCGCCCGATTCGGCAATCACCTGCGAGACGCCGGCGGTCATACCGGTCCGCGGCGGGTTGGTGACGATCGCCGCCGGTGCGCGAAGTCGTGCCACAAGCGTCTCGGCGCTCCCCGCATGCCGAACCGGCCCGGTCGGGCCGATCAGTTCGGCGTGCGCCACAGCACGGCCATCGCGTTCGACGCTTTCGACGGTGGCACCTCGATCGGTCAATGCCACAGTGGTCTCGCCGATGCCCGCGTAGAGGTCCCACACGTGTTGCCCCCGCAGGTCGCCGAGCGCGTCGAGCGCGGCATGGCGCACGAGTTGCCCCATGGCGGGATGCACCTGTTCAAACACCGTGGCAGGCCACGGGTTGCGACTGCCAGCCACCGCGCGCGGCGCACCACCTTCGGGATGCCACCAGACGGTGGCGCTGACGCCGCGCTGCTGCAGATGTCGACGCATGGCCACGGCGGTGGTCCATGCCGGACCGGGGTCGGTACGGACGACCACGTGCAGTCCGTGGTCTCGGTCGCGTCGGAGCACGACCCGTGATGCGTTCGACGGCAGGTGGCGCCTCGCCTCCCGAAACGCATCGATCAACCGCTGCACGGCGGCGTCTGCGACGAGGCAGGTCCGCACGTCGAAGACGCTATCGGGGTCGTTGATCCGGTGGTATCCGACGCGGTCGCCGCGCACCGCGAGGGTCACCTTTGATCGGTAGCCGAACTGCGCCGGTGCCGCGGTCATGCCCGGATCGGCGATGTCGACCTTTGCGAGCCGGCGAATGGCATCGCCTGCTACCTGAGCTTTGACCCTTCGCTGCGCCGTCGCGCTCAGGTGCATGATCTGACATCCGCCACACCGATCGACGATGTAGTGCGGACACGGGGGCTCGACGCGATCGGGCCCGGGCTCGATGACCTCGCCCACTTCGGCGCGCGCAAAGCGCGGGTGCAACCGGACACCGCGCAACCGGAGGCGGTCACCAGGCGCGGCGCGTGGTACGAAGACCGTCCGACCATCGGGCAGCGTCGCGACGCCGTCGCCCCCTGCCGCGATCCCGCGCACCACGACTTCGGGTGACGCGATGGTCATCGGAGCGCGTCGCGTCGCGCCGCGGCACGCCACGACGATCCGGCATCCGATGGCACGACCGTGTCGCCGGTCATCGCGCTGCCGGGACGGCGAACGCGGCGACGGTCATCCTCAAGCAATGCGGCGGTCACTGCGAGACGAACCGTTGTCGCGTCGTCAATATCCGGCTCAAGCAGATCGGGACGTCGTTCGAGAAACTGAATGTCGATGTCGCCGGCGACAAAAGCCGGGTCGGCGAGCAGGCGGCGATGGAACGACGCATTCGTCGCCACGCCGACGACCACGAGCTCGTCGAGCGCCCGGCGCGCAACGGCGATCGTCTGCAATCGGTCGGGTCCGTGAACGATGAGCTTGGCGAGCATCGAGTCGTAAAAGAGGGTCACCTCACTGCCGCTCTCGACGCCGCTGTCCCAGCGGACGCCAGGCCCCGAGGGTGCCCGCATCCACCGGATCCGCCCCGAACTTGGCAGCAGGTTGTTCGCCGGATCCTCACTGGTGATCCGGCACTCGATCGCCCAGCCCCGTGGCACCAGCCGATCAGCGCCGACCGACATCGGCAGGCCGCGCGCGATGCGGAGCTGTTCGCGCACGAGATCGACACCGTACACGGCTTCGGTGACCGGGTGCTCCACCTGGATGCGGGTGTTCATTTCGAGGAAGTAAAACGAGCCATCGCTGGCCAGCAGGAACTCGCACGTCCCCGCGCCACGATATCCGACCGCCTCGGCCGCTGCGACCGCTGCTGCGCCCATGCGTTCGCGCAACGCCGGACCGACTGCGACCGAGGGCGCTTCCTCCAGCAGCTTCTGGTGGCGGCGCTGCACCGAGCACTCGCGTTCGCCAACGTGAATCGTTCGCCAGTCGTCGGCAAGGACCTGGATCTCCACGTGGCGCGGGCGCTCGAGGTACTTCTCGAGATAGACCGCGCCGTCGCCGAAGGCCTTCAGCGCCTCACTCGCGGCGCCGGTGAGGGCGGCCGCCAGCTCGTCGGGCGTCCGAACCAGCCTCATGCCCTTGCCGCCGCCACCAGCCGCGGCCTTGACCAGCACGGGATACCCGATGGCCGACGCCACCTGTGCGGCCTCAGCCGGATCGGTCATGGCCGTCGTCGTACCGGGCACGATTGGCACGCCAGCGCCGGCCATCAGGCGGCGCGCCGACGTCTTGTCGCCCATGGCCGCGATGGCGCTCGACGGTGGCCCGACGAACACGAGCCCCGCGTTTTCGACCGCCCTGGCAAACGTCGCGCGCTCGGAGAGAAAGCCGTACCCCGGGTGGATCGCGTCGGCACCGCTGGCGCGCGCGGCATCGAGCACGGCGTCAACTCGGAGGTAGCTCGCTGACGGTGGGGGCGCCCCGATCGCGACGGCGTGATCGGCAGCGCGCACGAACGGCGCGTCGCGATCGGCATCGGAAAAGACTGCCACCGCCTCGAGTCCTTCGTCGTGACACGCCCGAATGACACGGAGCGCGATTTCGCCGCGGTTGGCGACGAGCACGCGCCGAATGTCCCGCGGGTTCATCGCGGGCAGGATGCGATCGACGGGACGCCGCGAGCGTCGGCGTTGGCAAACAGCGTGGTGCAGAGCGCGCGATTGCGACGGGCCGCGAGGTCATAGACTTCGCGCGCGGCCTCGGTCCACACCGATCCGGTGAGACCCGTCGTGGCGAACTGGTGCACGGTGAGCGCGACGCTATCGACCGCACCGTCAGGGCCCGCGGCGAGGACGAGGCGGAGCGGCCGCCATTCGACGGCCGGTGCGGTGAGCGAATCCACTGTTGGCGTGAGGCAGACTGGCCGACGCGCCGCGGCCTGCACCAAGGCCGCGGGCAGCGTCAGCGCCGAATCGACGCCGATCGCCTGGGCCATCTGTTGGCGATAGCGTGCGTCCCACGCGTACATGTCCGGCCGGACCAGGACGAGGTCGGCGCGATCGCCACTCACCAGTCGGGTGCCCCACACGGCCGACATCTCCACCAATGAACCGGTCACGAGGATGCCGCCACCGGGACACGACGCCATGAGGTTCCGACCCAGTTCGCGTAACACCGGCGGGAGCGGCAGATCTTCCACGCTCACGGCAGACAGCATCCCTTTTGTCCAGCCGGCATTCTCGATCCGTGCGACGGTACGTTCGACCGAAACGAGCACGCGATACACATTGCCCGAGTCGGCCAGCAGGTGATGCGCCTGCTCCATCGCTGCGCCAGCGAACTCCAGCAGGAGCGCGCCCGGCTCGACCGCCGGATGCCCGTCGCGATGCCAGCGCCCGGTGTCCGAGAGGTAAATGTTGCCGAGCGCGAACCACGCGCGACCATCGTTGGGATTGGTCGCGAGGTACCGGCCGAGGAGATCCGCAGCCGCGGCCCCACGTCCGTCGCGCAAGAGTGCCTCGGCCTGCTGCACCGCGGCCGGCGTTCCGTCATTCGATTGGCGTATCGGCACCTGCGCACCCGCTGGTCGGACCGACCAGAGCGTGGCCGTGGCGAGTACGGCGAGCGTGGCAACGCGAGTGATCATAGCGGTATGCATCCGTGCTTCTTTTGCGGGTTGCGGTCGCGCTTCGTCGCGAGGGTCTGCAGGGCGTCGATCAGGCGCGGCCGCGTGTCTCGCGGATCAATCACGTCATCAATGTAGCCTCGTGCGGCCGCCTGCCACGGGGTCGCGAACGTGGCCGTGTACTCGTCGGTTCGTGCAGCCGCTTCGGCCACCGGATCGGGTGCGGACGCGATCGCCTCGCGATGGAGGATCTCGACCGCGCCCTTCGGCCCCATCACCGCGATTTCGGCCGTCGGCCAGGCGAGGTTCACGTCACCACGGATGTGTTTCGAGCTCATCACGTCGTATGCGCCGCCGTAGGCCTTGCGGGTGATCACCGTCAACTTCGGCACCGTGGCCTCGCAGTACGCGTAGAGCAGCTTCGCGCCGTGGCGGATGATCCCCCCGTGCTCCTGCGCCACCCCGGGAAGGAACCCGGGCACATCGACGAACGTGATCAGCGGAATGTTGAATGCATCACAGAACCGGATGAAGCGGGCCGCCTTCACGCTCGCCGCGATGTCGAGTACGCCTGCAAGCATGGCAGGCTGATTCGCCACGACGCCGACGGACCGTCCGCCGAGCCGCGCGAAGCCGGTGATGATGTTGCCCGCGAAGCTGGCCATCACTTCAAAGAACGAGTCTCGGTCCACCACGGGACGCACGACGTCGTGCATGTCGTACGGATGGCTGGCCACCTCAGGGACCACGGCGAGCAGCGACTCGTCACGTCGGTCGGCCGGATCGGTCACCGGCAGCGTTGGTGGATCGTCGATGTTGTTGGACGGGAGGTAGGCGAGCAACTGGCGGATCGCCTGCAGGCATTCCGGTTCTGACGCATGGACGAAGTGCGCGACGCCGGATGTCTCGGCGTGGACGTCGGCGCCGCCGAGGTCTTCGAACGACACTTCTTCGTGGGTGACCGTCTTGACCACGGTCGGACCGGTCACGAACATGTAGCTCACGCCACGTACCATGAACACGAAGTCGGTAATGGCCGGCGAATAAACCGCACCGCCGGCGCACGGTCCGAGGATGGCAGAGATCTGCGGGACCACGCCCGACGCGAGCGTGTTGCGGAGGAAGATGTCGGCGTAGCCTCCAAGCGATGCGACGCCTTCCTGGATGCGAGCACCGCCAGAATCGTTGAGACCGATCATCGGCGCGCCGTTGCGAACGGCCAGGTCCATCACCTTGCAAATCTTCGCCGCGTGCGTTTCGGAGAGCGAGCCCCCGAAGACGGTGAAATCCTGCGAGAACACGTAGACGAGCCGATCGTCGATCCGGCCCCAACCCGTCACGACCCCGTCACCGAGTGGTTGCTGCGTGTCGATGCCGAACCCGGTGGCGCGGTGAGTGACAAAGCGATCGAGCTCGACAAATGTTCCCGGATCGAGCAACAGATCGAGGCGCTCGCGGGCCGTGAGCTTGCCCTTCTTGTGCTGTTGGGCGATGCGAGCCGCGCCGCCGCCCTGCTCAGATTCCGCCTGGCGGTGGTGCAGATCGTCGAGGCGGGATTGGATGTCGGCCATGGAACGGAAAGGTAATAGCCGCTGAACGCCAGAAGGGCGGCTCCGAGTACGGAACCGCCCTTCTGTTCGTTTGCCGACCGCCCTACTCGGCGCTGTCGTCGCTGTCCTCGTCGTCGTCCATCGGCACCGGGATCACGGCCTGCCCGAGCGGGATCTTCTCCTCCGGGATGCCGTCTGCCGGGTAATCGATGATGGCTACCACGATGCGGTGGTGGATCGGATCGACTTCGAGCACCTTCGCGATCACCACTTGATTGGTGACCACGACATCTTCGGGCTGCTGATCGTGTCCGATGCCCATTTGCGACACCGGTGCGAAACCCTCGATGTCGTTGCCAAGGTCGACGACGATCCCCTTGTCCACCGGACGCAGCACCGTTGCGCGCTGTTCGGTGCCCACCGGCAGCTTCTCGCCGATCGTGAGCCACGGATCGTCGGTCGCCTGCTTCAGCCCGAGCGAGATTCGCTTGTTGTCGCTGTCGATGTTGAGGATGACCACGTCAACGCCGTCGCCCTTCTTGACGACTTCTGACGGGTGCTGCACCCGCTTGGTCCACGACATGTCGGAAATGTGAATCAGGCCGTCGATGCCCGGCTCGATCTCGACGAATGCGCCGAACGACGTCAGGTTCCGGACCTTGCCCGAAAGCCGGGTGCCGACCGGATACCTGACTGGCAGGATCATCCACGGATCCTGCTCAGTCTGCTTCATGCCGAGGGAGATCTTCTCCTCGCTCTCATCGACCTTGAGCACCACCGCGTCGATGGTCTCGCCGATCGAAACGATCTTCGACGGATGGCGGACATTGCGGGTCCAGCTCATCTCGGAAATGTGAACCAGCCCCTCGATGCCCGGCTCGAGTTCAACAAACGCACCGTAGTTGGTGATCGAAACGACCTTGCCCTGCACCCGTGAACCGACCGGATACTTCTCGGCGACGTTCTGCCACGGGTACGACTGGAGCTGCTTCATGCCGAGCGAGATCCGCTCACGCTGCCAATCGATGTCGAGGATCTTGACCTCGACTTCCCGCCCGATCGCGACCAGCTCGCTCGGGTGCGACACGCGACCGTACGACATGTCGGTGATGTGGAGCAGGCCGTCGACGCCGCCGAGATCGATGAACGCACCGAAGTCGGTGATGTTCTTGACAATGCCCTTTCGCACCTGCCCGACTTCGAGCTCCTTCATCAGGTGCTCGCGCTTGTGTGCCCGTTCGTTTTCGAGGATCACGCGGCGCGACACCACGATGTTGCGCCGACGCTTGTTGAGCTTGATGATCTTGAATTCGTACGTCTGTCCGAGCAGTTCGTCGATGTTCGGCACCCGACGCAGTGCGATCTGCGAACCCGGGAGAAACGCATCGACGCCCATCAGGTTCACGACCACGCCGCCCTTGATCTTCTTCATCAGCGTGCCTTCCACCGGCTGGTCGGACTCGTGCGCCTGACGAATCTTCTCCCACACCCGCATGAAGTCGGCCTTCTTCTTCGACAGCACGACCGCACCTTCCTGGTCCTCGAGGTGCTCGAGAAACACCTCGACTTCATCGCCGACCTGGAGGTTCTGCGGATCCTTGAACTCGTCGAGCGGGACCGAGCCTTCGGACTTGAAGCCGACGTCGAGGATGACGGCGTTGTCGGTGATGCGCAGGACCTTCGACTTGACGATCTCGCCCTCGGCGATCTGCGACATCGTGCCCTCGTACAGGGCCAGCATTTCCTCGTACTCGTCGTCCGAGTAGTCCTCATCGTACAGGTCGGCGCGTACGCGCAAACCGGTGCTGGTCGCAAACGGCATCGTGGGTGACGACGTCAGCACGGCAGCGTTGCCGCCTTCCTCGGGCTCGGGTTCGGTGGAGTGGGTCTCGGACATCGGGAGGGACCTGCGGTGACGGGTGCCGCGCCGTGACAAGCCGCGGGGTGAGGGTGATTCCTCGGCTTGCCCCGCACCATTCGGTTTCGGGACAGCCAAGCAAGCTAGGGGCCCGTCAGGCGCCTTGCAACCCGCGCTCCCGCGCCAGCGCAACGATCCGGGCCACCTGCGCCGCAAAGTCCATGTGGGTCGTGTCCACCAGGACGGCGTCATCGGCCTGACGGAGCGGAGCCACTGTCCGCGAGGCGTCGAGCCGATCTCGCTCGGCAAGCTGGGCAGACTCGGCGGCCAGTTCGTCTGGCGCCGGATGGTCCCCCCGCTGCAGCAGCCGGCGGAGGGCGCGCGCCGCCGGTGTCGCGGTGAGGAACACCTTCAGCGCCGCGTCGGGAAACACGACGGTGCCGATGTCCCGGCCGTCCATCACCGCCCCTCCCCCCGCTGCGGCGTCGCGGAGCCGCCGGTTGACCCATTCTCGAACCGCCGGAAGGGCCGCCACGGCCGAGACGCTGGCGGTCACTCCAGGAGTGCGGATCGCCACTTCGATGTCGCGGTCGTCGTCGCCAAGGGCCACCGCAATGCCGCCGGCGCGCGCGGCAAGGTGAAGCGCCACGAGGTCCGCCGCGGCAACGATCTCGGATGCCTCCCGCAGGCCGCGATCCACTGCGAGCCAGGTGTGCGCGCGGTAGAGCGCGCCGGAATCGACGTGAGGCAGACCCAGTTCGAGTGCAACCGTTGCGGCGGTGCTCGATTTGCCGGACCCGGCCGGTCCGTCGATCGCCACCACGGTCGGCGCGGTCACGGTCGCCGCCCGAAGAGGCCAGCGAGCGTGTCGGCAAATCCGGGGAACGACACCGCCGCGCATGCCGGGTCGTCAACCGATATCCGTTGGCCGCGCTGCGTGCCAAGCACGGCGAAGGCCATCGCGATGCGATGGTCACCACCGGTGATCGCGCGACCGGCGAACGGTACGTCGGTCCCTTCGATGATCAGGTCGTCGCCGTCCACAGCAGCGTTCGCTCCGATCGCGACGAGGTTGCGCACCAGCAGCCCGAGGCGGTCGCTCTCCTTCACCCGCAGCTCGCCGACATGTTCGAAGCGGGTGGTCCCGTGCGCGCGCGCGGCCAGGCAGGCCAGCATGGGAATCTCATCGATGATTCCGGGCACGTCGTCACGGAGCACGGTGGTGCCCACAAGCTGCGCCGGGCGCACGACGAGGTCGCCAACCGGCTCGCCAGCGCTTGCCGAGACATTGGTGCTCGCCACGGTTGCGCCCATGCGCGACAGCACCTCAAGAAACCCCGTGCGCGACGGATTGAGTCCGACCCTCTCGATTCGAGCGTCACCTCGTTCCGCGAGCAGTGCAGCCGCAATCAGGAACGCGGCCGACGAGGGATCACCCGGAATGCGGAGGTCGAACGGCGAAATGCTCCCTGTTGGCAGCATCACCAAGCGGTCGCGGTGCCTCTGCACGGTGAAGCCGAATGCCAGCAGGAGCCGTTCGGTATGATCGCGCGAGCGACCGGGCTCGGCGAGCGTCACCGAAACACGACCGATCGCGCCGGCGAGGAGCAGCGCACTCTTGACTTGCGCCGAGGCCACGGGCAGCGACCATTCGAGGGGACGCAGCACGCCGCCGCGGATGGTGATCGGGAGGCCTGCCGCCGAACCGAGTTCGGTGTGCGCCCCCATCGCGTCGAGCGGTTCGGTTACCCGACCCATTGGCCGGCGCCGCAACGAGGCGTCTCCGGTCAGGCGCGAGGGGAATCGGTGGGCCGCGAGGATCCCGAGCATCAGCCGAATCGTGGTGCCAGAGTTGCCGCAATCGAGCGTCTCGGCGCAGCGCTGGAGTCGGCGCAGACCCCGCACCGCCACGGAGGCGCCCGGCCTGAGCGGGGAGATCGACGCCCCCAGGCGACGGAGGACGGCGGCGGTCGACCGAGCATCGTGGGCCGTCAGCGCGCCGTCGATCGCCGAAACCCCGGGGGCCAGGGCGGCGAACATAAGGGCGCGATGGGTGATGCTCTTGTCGCCCGGCACGCGATGCGTTCCGGCAACGCCATGTTCGGGGGTGATGGCGATTGGCTCCGATTCGAGGTTGGGAGGTGAAATCGGGACGCGGAATCGTATCTTTCTTCCGGACGGTGGACAATCGCTCGGCTATCGCTCCCGCTTCAACCCTCCTCGACGGAATGCCATGACATCGAACGTCACTCCGACATTTCCTGACGCCTGGCTTGGGCCACTGCTGGTCGAGGCCGGGTTGGTGCCAGCCGAGCGCCTGGCCGAGCAGGTGCCCGGAAGCGACTCACGGCTCTGGTTCGCACTGGTGCGGGCCGGCGTGACGGACGATGCAGCGATCATCGCGGAACTGGCTCGCCGCTTTCACTTCCCCGTCGCAGACCTGGAGCAGGCCGATGCGCGCGCGGTGGCGGTGCTCCCGGAGGCGGCAGCGCGCCGGTACCAGGTGATCGCGCTCGCGCTCGACGAACGCAGCGTCCGGATTGCGACGTCGGATCCACGCAACTATTCCGCGGAACAGGACCTCGGGTTCCTCACCGGGCGCGATGTACGCTTCGAGGTGGCCGCCCCCGCGGCGATCAATCGCAAGCTCGACGAGTTCTACCGACCGGAGAACAGCATCAACCGGTTGCTGCTGGGCCTTGGGCCAACCGGGCTCGAAGTCGAGGTCGTGGCCCCGCCGGAAACTGACGATCGCGACCCCGCGCTTGATGCGCCCATGTCGAAACTGGTCGATGCGATGCTCGGCGATTCGGTGCGCTCGGGTGCGAGCGACGTGCACGCCGAGATTGAGGCGGGTCACGTGGTGATTCGCTACCGCATCGACGGCATCCTGCGAGAGGTAATGCGGCTGCCGGAAGCGGCAGGCCCCGCTCTGGTGCGGCGCGTGAAAATTGTTGCCGGGCTCGATGTGACGAACTCCATGACGCCGCAGGACGGCCGTAGCACCGTTCGGGTCGATGGCACCCCCGTCGATCTGCGGGTCGCAACGGCTCCGGTTGCGCGCCGCGGTGAGAAGTTGGTGATCCGCATCCTGAGCAAGGCAAACCTGAAGGCCTCGATCGGTGAGCTGGCGCTGCCACCCGAAGAGGAATCAGTGTTGTTGCGAATGCTGGGCCACCGCGAAGGCATGCTGCTGGTCACTGGACCGACCGGGTCTGGCAAGACGACAACGCTGTACGCCGTGCTCAATCATCTCAAGACCGGCAAGGTGAACATCGTCACGGTCGAGGATCCGGTCGAGTACGACGTCGACGGCATCTCGCAGATGCAGGTCAACGAGGCCCAGGGATTCACGTTTGCAACGGCACTGCGCTCGGTGTTGCGCCAGGATCCCGACATCGTGCTCGTGGGTGAAATTCGCGACCTCGAGACCGCCACGATCGCCATCCAGGCCGGCTTGACGGGTCACTTTGTTTTTTCGACGCTGCACACCAATGACGCAGCAGCAGCGATCGTGCGACTGCGCGACATGGGCGTCGACTCGTTCAAGATCGGATCGGTGTTGAAGGGTGTGCTGGCGCAGCGGCTGGTGCGCCGCCTCTGCCAGAAGTGCGCCGAGCCTCATCCGTTCGACGAAATACCGCCCGACGCGCGGCCGCCCGCGGAGCCCGCTACGCCCACGACCCCGAAGCGATCGGTGGGATGTGCGGCGTGCAATGGAACTGGGTACCGCGGCCGCGTGGCCGTACTCGAACTGCTGCCGATTGAGGGGGCCGTGCCCCGACTCATCGAAGCGGCTGCTCCGCTTGGCCAGATCATCGAAGCGTCCAGACCGCACGGCATGCGGACGCTCTGGGAGAGCGGACTGATCCGGTTCTGGACCGGTGTGACATCGTACGACGAAATCCGTCGCGTGCTGGGTGAAACACACGATCATTCGGACGAGTCAGCGTCGGCTGCTGCACCCGCGGAGGCTCGTGTCGCAACGTCAGGACAACGCGGGACTGCGGATGCCGAAGGTGCCGGCGCGACGGTGCTCCTGGCCGACGATGACGCCCAGATGCGCCGCCTGGTGCGGACGGTGCTCGAACGCGAGGGCTTCGTCGTGATCGAGGCAGTGGATGGCCTCGACGCCCTCGAGGCGATCGAAACCAAGGCGATCGACCTGGTACTGCTCGATCATGACATGCCGCGTCTCACCGGGCTCGGCGTCCTCGAGGAGCTGCGAGCGAGCGTGGCCACTGCCGCCCTGCCGGTCATCATGTTGACGGCCCGGACCGATGATACGGAGAGTCAGGCTCTCGAACTAGGTGCCCAGGATTACCTTACGAAGCCCGTTCAGCCGCGCTCCCTCGTCGCGCGAGTCAAGGCGGTGCTCAAGCGAAGCAGGATGACCTGACGATGCCATATGTCCTGATCGTCGAAGACAGCCCCGACAACATGAAGCTGTTCCGGACGTTGCTCACGCTGAAAGGGCATGACGTGGCGGGACTTCCAGGCGGCGACGACCTCTTCGCCACACTCGACGCCCGACGGCCCGACCTCGTGCTCATGGATATCCAGATGCCGGGCAAGGACGGATTCACACTCCTCGCCGAAATCCGTGCGAGCGCCCACGCCGATTTGCGGGTGATCGCACTGACGGCGCACGCGATGGCCGGCGACCGAGAGAAGGCGATGTCGGCCGGGTTCGATGGGTACATCACCAAGCCGATCGACATTCGCCAATTTCCCGAACAGGTCGCACGGGCGCTCGCGGGCGAAAGCCTGGCGAGCGGCTGACCGCACGCGCTCGATGACACCACCGAACAAGCGGGTACCACCCAACCCATCAGGGCGTGGCGCCTACAAGGGGTTGGGGAGCGCAGGCGTTGCGACCAAGCGGACCGGAGGGCCAACGCCTGCCGCTCCGCCACCTCGTCGCGCGCCGCCGAACGCCCCGCCCCGATGGATCGCCGCCGCCGCAGGCATGTGGTGCGTGCTCGCGTGGCTGGTTCTCGCACCGCCCCCCTTTGCGCGTCAACCGGCAAGTGGTGATTTCATCGCGCCGGGCAACGTCCGCGGTGCATCGCTTCGGTTCGGCGCATGGCTTGCGGCAAATCGTGTGGAGCGCTTCCGGGGGGACCGCCGCCGGCTTCCCGAATCGCTTGCTGAAGTCGCGATCGAGGACCGCGCGCTCCGCTTTCAACGCTTCCCGGGCGACTCGTGGACGATCCGCGCGATCGAAGGCGGGACGCTGCTCACTTTGACGAGCGCAATGGCACGCGATTCGTTTCTGGGCGAGAGCCTCGAGCAGTTGCGCGCCGCCGGACGGTGACCGGCTACCAGCAGGCCGGACGCGCGGCGACGGTCACCGCTCGATGAGGACTCATGCGAACGTCGCCGAGAAATACCCCGCAGCTTCGCGGCGCCGAGCGGAGCTGCTCGTCGCGGAGCACAGCGCTCCACCCGGTGGCGCTAGAGGCGTCTGAGCGGATCGTGACGCTGTCGTTGGTCGGGCGGAATGCGATGGTGTCGAGTGCTGTGCGCGGCCCAATGACGCGCGCGAACCGGCCGTACTCCAGGACAGCGGCGTCCTGAGCGGCCACAAGCAGCCCGAGATCCCGTACCAACGCCTGGCGACGCGTGGATTCAGCCGACTGGGCCGTCCGGGCGCGTACCACGATGATCAGCGAGACAAGCCCCGCGAACCCGGTGAGCAGGATCAGCGTGAATCGCCACGGGGGGGCGGCAGGCGGCAACGGCGCGGTCATTGCAAGAGTCTCACACCAGAACCCCCATGATCGCAACCACGATCGAGGACTTGATGGACGAACCAAATCGTCGGGAACAGCTCACGAGTGCCGTGCAGGCGGTCCTGGAGTCCAAACGGGACGAGGCGTCCCAGGCACGGGAGGACCGGATTGCCGCCGAGCGCCGGGCAGAGCGGCAACCGGTATTGGCGGTCGTTCTGGTGATGGGATGGGTGCTGCTCGGCTGGCTATGGATCACGAAACCGCCGGCCATTTTCGGAGCCAAACCACTCGCCGAACGGTCGCCGGCGCTGGCCGAGGCATCGATGCGGTACGCGCTGTACTTGCAGCGCACACGAGTCGAGGACCACCGGCGCCAGCGTGGCCAGTTGCCCTCAACGCTAGCTGCAGTGGACCACGTCGAATCCGGGGTGACGTACGGATTGATCGGTGGCGGTTACGTCCTCGAAGGGTTCGCCAACGGTTCCCTGCTGCGTCTCACCAGCAGCATGGCGGCGGACTCGTTCCTCGGGTCCAGCGTCAACTTGCTGCGTCGTCAGAAGTGACGCGCCAAGCTCAGTAGCAGGCCGGCGCGCCTTCCCTCACCACCGCTGCATTGGGCGAATAGCTCAGGTGACCCACGAACGCGCCGCACATGTCGATCGCAGGATCCGTGATCGCGCTGTTCGTCACAACTGCCGACCAGCCCACGCCGTTGGCACCATCGTGATGCTCGATTTCAATCGTGTTATTCGGCGACGGCGTGAAGACCATCACGCCATTGCCCCCCGTTCCAGCCACCTCCACCGCCCCAAAGCTCCCGGCATAATCACGGTGCGCCGAGTAGAATCCCTCTTGAGCGGCAACGAGATTACGCAGGTCGGACACCATCGACGCCATGCTCGCGCGCTGTTTCGTCGCTGAAAACTTCGGCAGCGCGATCGTCGCCAGGATGCCGATGATGGACACCACGACCAGAAGTTCGATGATCGTGAAACCGCGTCGGTTGTTCGCCAAAGTCTGCCTCCAGATGAGATATGCTCGGAGCGGGAATCGAACCCGCACGGGGTTTCCCCCTGGGGTGTTTAAGACCCCTGCGTCTGCCTTTTCGCCATCCGAGCATGCCAAGAATATGCCAACCCATCGCCGGCCGCACCCGTGGCGTTATTTTCCGCTCCAATGACCCCTCGCCTTCCCCTCGCACTCGGTACCCGGCTGGCCGCGGCAGCAGCGGCAATCGTAGTGGCAGCACCGATTTCCGCCCAGCTTCCCTTTCTCATCGCACCCGTCGGCACGCTCCGGATGGAACTCCGGGGTGACTTCTTTCCGGTCAGCAACATCTGGGTTGACGCGGCCCGGCGCCCGTTGGGGGAGTTGATCGTACGCAACAGTCTTGATGCCGCCGCCACACCGCTCGTCGCCGAGGTCGACCGCCGGCTGGCCGCGATCGTCGGGCCGGGGGCCGGGCCAGGATCGCTCGGGGCGCTCCGGGCCGTCGCCGAGTACCAGCGGGGCGTGGGAACGATTGGACTCGCCCTGGGACTGACGTCTCGGATTACACTCATCGGTAATCTGCCGATTGTCTCGACCCGGACCCAGACGCAACTGACGTTCGACCCCGCAGGAGCGACCCTCGGCGTCAATCCGGCGGACGCCCTCCTGGGCAATGCCGCAGGATTCGCCCAAACGAACGCCTTTTTCGCCCAATACGATGCAGCGCTCGCCGAGCTCGGCGTGCGGGTTGGCCGCGGCGACTACGCATCGAATCCCACGACGCTCGCGCTCGCGCAGCAAACCCTCGCGGCCGGCCCGGCGACGCGTGGCGCGCTGTTCGAGCTCCTCGCCGACCCCCGGCTCGCGAGTGCTGTGCTCCCGGTTACGACGAGCGTCGCAGGGACGGCACTTCTCGAATTGATCGCCGCGTTGCGTATGACGTACTCCAGCGGTCTTGGCATACCAGGCTTCGACGCAGCGCCAGCGCTCCCTCAGGTGCCGATCTCCGGTGACGCGTTCGAGCTCCTGCTCGATGCTGCCACCGGGTTCGGTTTGTCACCGCGCAACACTGATCCGCGGGTTGCCCTGGGAGATGTCGAGCTGGGCGTGGTGGTCGAGGCGCTGCGCGCCGGCAACGCCGCGTCGGCGTCGGCGTTTTCGCTCGTTGGCCGCGGCCTGGCCCGCCTTCCCACCGGCCAGACTCCCCGCGCCGACGCGCTGCTCGATCAGGGGAGCGGCGACGCACAGCTCGACATCGAACTCGGTGCGATCGTCGAGGCGCGGCACGGGCGAATGGGTATTCG
Organism: Gemmatimonadales bacterium; assembly: GCA_031388885.1. Taxonomy (GTDB): domain Bacteria; phylum Gemmatimonadota; class Gemmatimonadetes; order Gemmatimonadales; family GWC2-71-9; genus Palsa-1233. The sequence goes on from JANMSC010000220.1 coordinate 28,246, forward strand.
GGCTGAAGTGACCTACGTCCGCCAGTTCCCGGGCGATTTGCAAGCGCGCCTCGGCAGTCCGGCCCAGGCGCTCCTGCCAGCGCGGTATCTGGCAGCCGTCCGGCGCGACCCCGGTGATGTGATCGCCCTGAGCATGCAACCGTACGTGCGCCTCGCGCCGCATCTCGCCGTCTCGGGGATGGTGCAGCATCAGCGCCGCGGGAGCGACGTCGTGACGCTGATCGCGGGCCAGCCACCCGTTGCCGGCGCGACTCCGGCGGACCTGACGTTCGGCACCAAGGCCGATGCCACTCGAATCGGCATCGGGCTGAGCTATGCTCACGAGGGTCGGAATCGCGAGGGAATCCTGAAGATGCCGGTCGAGGCGAGTTTCCAGATCGAACGGACCGTCGCAAGCGGCGCCGGGATCGTGCCTGCCGCGATGACCACGCGGGTGATGGTGCGGGTGTACAAGCAGATCTTCTAACTGAACAACTGTCGATGATCGAGAAGCGAGAAGCGAGAAGCGAGTGCACCGCGTGGTCATACCGCTTTAGGCGCCACCCGTACGGCCAGACAGTGCTTCTCGCATCTCGCATCTAGCATATCGCTTCTCGCATAAGCGCAAAAAAGACAAAGCCCCCTTC
>JANMSC010000232.1:0-1806 GCA_031388885.1 Gemmatimonadales bacterium
CTCCACCAGCCCCGTCGGGACGCCGAGCGCGTCCGTCGGCTCGACGAGCCGCGGTGCAGACACCTTCCGGATGCGTGACAGCAAGTGCGCGTTGCGCGCGCCTCCGCCCGCCACGAAGATCTCGTCGGTCGAAGGGCAGAAGCGTTCGATGGCGCGTACGATCGAGGCTGCGGTGAACTCGGCGAGTGTCGCCTGCACGTCTGACGGTTGACGCCCGGCAGGCAGCAATCCCTCAAGCCAGGCCAGGCTGAAGAGCTCGCGCCCGGTGCTCTTGGGTGGCGGGAGATCGAGGAACGGTTCTGCCATGAGTCGCGCGAGAAGCCTCGCGTCGGGGGTTCCCGTGGACGCCCAGGTGCCGTCCCTGTCGAATGTTTCGCCGCAGTGGCGCAGCATCCACGCGTCCATCAACACGTTTCCCGGCCCGCAGTCGAAGCCGATGATCGGCCCCGTCCCCGGAAGCCATGTCACGTTGGCGATGCCACCGATGTTCACGATGGCGCGCGCAACTCCGCGCTGCCTGAAGACCGCCTCGTGGAAAGCGGGTACCAGCGGCGCGCCCTGTCCTCCGGCCGCGATGTCTCGGCTGCGAAAGTCGGCGACGACGTCGATGCGGGTGAGCTCCGCCAGGCGGGCGGCGTCGTTCAGCTGGATGGTGAAGCCCCGCTCCGGTCGATGCCGGATCGTCTGGCCGTGGCAGCCGATCGCACCGACCTCGTCGGAACGTGTGCCGGCGGAAGCCAGGGCCTGCTGCACGGCATTGGCATAGACCTTCGCCAGATCCACGGCGACGGACCCGGCGAGGTCGATCGAATCGCGGCCCGGTGCGCACAGCGCGAGAATTCGCTCCCGCAAGTCGGCTTCGAACTGCACCGACGCGAAGGAGCGGGTGCGCGGAGCGCCCTGCGTGAAGTCGGCGAGCACGGCGTCGGCTCCATCGACGCTGGTGCCCGACATGACCCCTATGTAGAGGCCCTCATCCACGCTACTCGAAGCGCGCGGAGGACGATCCTGCGATGCGGTCGATGGTCACGCGCGCCTGTGAGGCGACTTCCCCGAATTGCGCGCGCAACCGGGCGGGAATGGGCTCGGCCTTGGGCAGCGCGACCTTCATCGGGTCCTGGTGGATGCCTGCCACCTTGAACTCGTAATGGAGGTGGGGGCCTGTTGCATAGCCGGTGGAGCCGACGAAACCTATGGGCTCGCCCTGGCGGACGCGCGACCCCGCACGGATGCCCCTCGGGAAGCCGGAAAGGTGCGCGTAGAGCGTGGTTGTTCCGCCGCCGTGACGAATCTCCACGGCATTTCCGTATCCGCCCCTGACTCCGGCCGAAACGACAAGCCCGTCCGCCGAGGCGATGACCCGCGTGCCCCTGGGGGCGGCGAAATCGACTCCGGTGTGAGCCCGCCAGTTCTTGAAGATCGGATGGAACCGACCGCCGAAGCCGGAGCTCACGCGCGAAAATTCGACCGGGGAGCGGAGGAACGCCTTTGCGCGATTGGTACCGTCCAGCGAGTAATGGCCGTCGATTCCCTCGTCGTCGCGGAAGAGCACCGCGTGGTACGTCTGGCCGGCGTTGACGAACTCCGCGGCGAGGATGCGGCCTGGGGCGATGAGCTCGCCCGAGTCGTAGAGCATTTCGTAGACCACTGCGAAGCGGTCGCCCTTGCGCAGATCGACGTGGAAGTCGATGTCGGTCGCGAACACGCGGGCCACCTGCATCGCGATCGCATCGGGGATGCCGGCGGCATCGGTGGCGGCGAAAAGCGAGCTGCGGATCGTCGCCGTCTTGTAGAAGACGCGCGGTG
>JANMSC010000243.1:0-2538 GCA_031388885.1 Gemmatimonadales bacterium
CATCACGCTCCGCCTCTACGACCCCAACTGGCCAGACCGCGACGACGTCAACGTCACGCTCTCAGCCGCCGGCCACATCCAGTCCACCGGGGAGCAGCTCCTGGGTGTGATCGCGCTGTAACGGCCGGAACCCAGAGGTCACTAGGAACTGGAACGTCTCGTCGAGCGCCGGAAGTGGCGGTACGAATACAACCGTCGTTTCCCTGGCCCTTGTTAGGAGGACACGGTATGCGTTCCGGCGCAGCTGCATCGCGTCGTGAACCTGCCCGGGGCTCTGATACCGCTTCGCAAACTGGTTCGACCAACGGCCATGCGTTCGCGCAAAATCCGTTCCCCAGGCGAGCAGCGAAGCGTCGAGCTCGAGGCCTTGGCATCCGAACTCTGTCACGCACGTTCGAAGGGCTCGGCATGACCGACCAAGCGGATCGTCGTCCCCTTCCGCGAACCATGCCCCAAAGCGGACCTGCTTCGTCGACTGGTAGTCGTTGGGTACCCCGAACTGGGAGACGGAAGAATCCCGCGACGACGCGAGCATGCCGAACCGACTGTCCGGCGATTCGCGGTACCGCTCACGAAGGTACTCCTTCGCCTCGTTGAGATCGCGCGTGATCCGGAGTGGATAGCCCTGCATCTCCAAGCGATTTGCCAATGCATCGAGATCGGTGATGGAAGCATCGTCCAGCAGCCCTGCGACGTGCCGGTGCACATCTTCTGCCAAGTGATACCGAAGCTCCACGCTGAGATGGAGCGAGGCGTGCTCCCGAACGTTCGGCATGCCGTTGAAGGCCGAAGCAAGGTTCGGCGGCAAGTGCACGGTCCAGGAGCCGGCATCTGCGGACCGTTCGATCGCGGTGCGCCACTGCCCTATGCCAGCCTCCTCACCGACATGGATTTCTTGGCCGGCACCGATCAGGCCTACCACCAGGCACCACTCCGGCACTCGCTCGGCGAACTCGATGAAGTGGTCCGGCTCCGACTTTCGACCCTCCGCAGTTCCGTGCGTCTTCGCCATCATCTCGACGTCGAACGCTCGTTGTGCTTCGTCGAAGACCAGGACGTGCTCCTGTGGGATAAGACTCGGTCGCGACATGTATCGCTCGACGTACGCCTTGACTGGTCGGACGAACGTTGCCCCGCCGCCCCCGGCACCCTTGAGCTCGTACTGGAGAACTTGCACCAGCGGCCCGTTGCCTGACAGGTACACCGCCGGCGCCGTCGGCTTGCCGCCACTCCGCTCGACCGAGATGTCGTCGAGGAACCTGGCGTGAGCCAGCTGGAGACCGACAAGGGTCTTGCCGGTCCCCGGTAGGCCGCTCAGGAGCACGAGATGCCGCGTCCTCGTTTGGGCCGCGACATGAGCCACCTGGGTAATTGCTTCGAGCGTCGGTTTGGTCGCTGCAGCGGCCTTGTGAATCCGCCGGATCTCGCCGGTGGCCATCAGCTCTCGAGCGGCAGCCACAATCGTCGGTAGCGGTCGGTACGCATCGGGGTTCAAGAACGCAGGACGACTGATCGGCTGCGACGGCGCGCGAGCGTCGAGATCCGAAGCGAGGTCATCAAGGGCGTCTGGCCCGATGACCTCGACGCCTGCTGTCGATCCTAATCGACCGCGTGCATTCATTAGCATGAGCGCGGCATAGACGGGCCGACCGTCGCACTCTTTGTGGTAGGCGCGAAGGTCCCGAGCGTATGCTGCGGCTTGGTCGATGTCAGCCAGATCGACATGGCTCTTGCCCTTGAGCTCGAGCACGAGGACACCCCCGCCCATCAGGAGGATCACGTCAGGACGGCGATGCTCCATCGGGAGCTGATACTCGAGGATGGCCGAGTAGCCATCAGCGTTCGGGTCTCGGTCAAGCACCTGGCCCACTTCCGACTGAAGCGGCGGGATCGAAAGGTCCCAGGCACGTAGCTGCTCTGGCGAACTGTTCTTGAGGAACTCGACCAGCGACTGCCGAATGTACGGAGCTGGCGTCTCCGAGAACTTTGTGAACCCCGAACTCCATCCGTGCTCAGTCTCGGGATAGTCGCCGCCGGTCACTTCCCGTCAACCTTCACTAGGTGAAACACGATGGCCAATAGCGAGTGCATGGATCGCCTGGACTTCGAAGCCCGCAATTGGATCGCGAAGAAAGATCCGCCGATCGGGCGGAGCTTCCCCTGCCGCGATCAGCAAGTCATCGAGCTCCGTACCCACCGCGCCATGCTACCTGGTGGGATTCGCCGAGGCTACGCCGCGTCGCTGTCGGCATAGCGTTCCGTGAGCAGGTAGTAGCTCAGGTGGCTCAGCTCGAGCCACTCGACGCGTAGCGGGCCGCCGAACATCAGCGAGCGGCCGAGGTCCGCAGCGGTGTTCTCGAACATGACGCGCGGGTTCCGCTCCAGGATGAACTCGGGCAGCTCGGATGATCAGATCGATCGAGAGCGTCGATCCCTGAAGCGCACGCGTCAGGCGTAGCGGACGTAACCGGCTTGATCGCGCCCGAAAGCGCGTCGACACGCGCACCAGCCGGCCGCGCCGATCCGGCCGCAGCCCTC
>JANMSC010000280.1:0-5720 GCA_031388885.1 Gemmatimonadales bacterium
CGACGTTCGCCTTGATGCGCACGTTGTCGTGCACGCGGGGGCAGTGCTCGGGGAACGCGTCTGGTGTCAGGCACACGCCGTCATTGGTGGCGCCGGATTCGGGTTCCTGCCGACGGCTGCCGGTCATCACCGAGTCCCCCAGGTTGGCGGCTGCATTCTGGGTGACGATGTCGAAGTGGGTTCGAGCTCGTGCATCGACCGCGGGTCGCTCGACGACACGGTCATCGGGCGCGGAACAAAGATCGACAATCACGTGCACGTCGCGCACAATGTCCGGATCGGTGAGCGCTGCCTCCTGATGGCTGGGGTGGGCGTGTCCGGCAGCACCCGGGTCGGCGATCGGGTCATTCTTGCCGGACAGTCGGGTGTGGTCGGGCATGTGACGATCGGCGATGACGCCCGGGTCGGGGCTCAGGCGGGGGTCATCTCGTCGGTGAACCCTGGCGCCGACGTGTCGGGGTTCCCGGCCCGGCCCCACCGCGAGTTTCTCAAGGGCGTCGCGGCGTTGTACCGTTTAGCACCGCTGGTGCGTACCCTCGAAGCGGTCGCAAAGGAGCGTGAGGATGCCTAGGCGGACCGTGGCGGGACATTCCGAGGTATCCGGCACTGGCCTGCACACGGGAGCCTCCACGACGACCCGGCTCGGACCCGGAGAGCCGGGCGGCGGGATCGTCTTCCGGCGGACCGATCTGGCTGGGTCGCCTGCGATCCGCGCCCGCACCGGCAACGTGGATGCAACGGAGCGGCGCACCGGCCTAACCGAGGGTGATGCGACCGTGGAGACGGTCGAGCACCTCCTCGCAGCCGCGCATGCCCTCCAGATCGACGACCTGCTCATCGAGATCGACGGCCCGGAGCCGGCGATCCTCGACGGGTCGTTCCTCCCCTGGCTCGACGCGCTCGAGCAGGCCGGTTTGGCAGAGCGCGAGGGCGACCCGGCGATCCTTCGGATCTCGGAGCCGATGACGGTGCAATCAGGCGATGCCACGTACGTGGTCGCGCCGGCTCCCGGGTTGCGCCTGACGGCGACCATTGAATGGGATCATCCCGTCATCGGGCGGCAGACTGGCCATGTGGACGTCACGCCGGAGACGTTTCGACGGGAGATCGCCCCCGCGCGTACCTTCGGGTTCGTGCATGAGGTCGAAGCGCTCCAGTCGCGTGGATTACTCCAAGGCGCCTCGGCAGAGATGGCGGTGGTGCTCTCCGACGATGCAGTCGCAACCGGCGAGCTGCGCTGGCCCGATGAGTTCGTGAGACACAAGTTGGGCGACATCATTGGTGATCTCGCGCTGCTGGGTGCGCGCATCGAGGCGCACGTCATCGCCGACAAGCCGAGTCATCAGGGCAACCTCGCGCTCGCGCGCGCCATCGCACGCCAGGGACAACGCATGGATCCGTCGCGCCTCGACATCACCCGAATCATGAAGGCGCTGCCGCACCGCTACCCGATGCTGATGGTGGACCGGATCCTCGAGATCGAGCCGGGCAAGCGGATCGTGGGCATCAAGAACGTCTCGATCAACGAGCCGTACTTCCAGGGGCACTTCCCCGGACATCCCATCATGCCTGGTGTGCTGATCGTCGAGGCCATGGCGCAAGTGGGCGGCATGTTGCTGATCGATCAGTTCGACGACCCCGAGTCGAAGATCGTGTATTTCATGGCGATCGACGGGGTGAAGTTTCGGCGTCCGGTGCTGCCGGGCGATCAGCTTCGGTGCGAGGTCGACCTGATCCAGCTGCGTGGCCGAACCTGCCGCATGAAAGGCCACGCGTACGTTGACGGCACGCTGGTCTGCGAAGCCGAGATGATGGCACGGGTGGTCGACCGGTGACGCAGCGCATTCACTCGACCGTGCTGATCGATCCGTCGGCGCAAATCGCCGACGACGTCGAGATCGGGCCATTCTCGATCATCGGCCCGGGGGTGACGATCGGACCCGGGACGCGGATCGCTGCGCGGGCGACGCTCGAGCGCAATGTCATTGTCGGCGAACGGGTGCAACTCGGCGGCGGCACGATCGTCGGTGGCGCGCCGCAAGACCTGAAGTATCGCGGCGAAGAAACCTGGGTCGAGATCGGTGACGGCACGATCATCCGGGAGTACGCCACGATCAACCGCGGCACCACGGCGTCGGGACGCACCGTGATCGGCCGCAACTGTTTCATCATGACCTACGTGCATGTTGCCCACGATTGCGTGCTGGGCGACGGCGTTGCCATTGCCAATGGCACACAGCTCGCCGGCCATGTGACCATTCAGGACCGCGCGTCGCTGTCAGGCCTCGTTGCCGTGCACCAGTTTGTCACGATTGGCGCCTACTCGTTCATCGGTGGCGCGACGCGCGTCAATCAGGACATCCCGCCGTTCGTCAAGGCCGTTGGCAACCCGGTCGAGCTCTACGGACTCAATTCGATCGGCCTCCAGCGCCAGGGGTTCTCCGCCGAGACGATCTCGACCCTCAAGCGCGCGTATCGTCTCTTTTTCAACAGCGACCTCAACCTCGGCCAGGCCATGGAGCGAGCGCGCACCGACCTGCCGGAGGGGGACGAGGTCGCCCGATTCCTCGAGTTCGTCTCCACGTCGCAGCGCGGCGTGCCAGCGTGAGCGTTCGGCTCCCGGTTGGCGTTGTCGGCGTGGGAGCCCTTGGCCGCCATCACGCACGCCACTACGCCGCGATGCATGGCGCGGAGCTGATCGGCGTGTACGACGCTGATCCAGCCCGCGCGGCCGCCGTGGCGTCCGAATCAGGCGTGCGCGCCTTCGCGTCGCTCCCCGACCTGCTTGGCGCAGTCAAGGCGGTGTCGGTCGCGGTGCCCACGCCGTACCATCGCGAGGTTGGGCTCGAATGTCTCGGTCGGGGCGTGTCGGTATTGATGGAGAAGCCGATCGCAACCACACTGGCCGAGGCCGATGAGATGCTCCTCGAAGCGGAGCGGCACCGCGTGGTGTTTGCCGTGGGGCACATCGAACGATTCAATCGGGCGATCCGGGCCGCAGCACAGGTGCTTGAGCGGCCCATCTTTATCGAAGGAATCCGTCTGGCGCCGTTCCAGCCGCGCGGGACGGACGTTGCGGTGGTCCTCGATCTCATGATTCACGACCTCGACCTGGCCAACCACCTCGTCGTCGGCGCACCCACGACGGACGTACGCGCCAGCGGCGTGTCGGTGCTGTCGCCACATCTCGACATGGTCAATGCGCGGGTCGAGTTCGAGGGTGGGGCGGTCGCGTCGGTGACTGCCTCCCGCGTCGCGCGGGAACGCGTCCGCCGCCTCAGGATCTTCCAGTCGTCGGGCTACCTCTCGCTTGACCTCGCCGCCGGTACGGGTGCGTTCATGCGCTTGCGTGACGGTTGGCGCCCCGGCACCGGGTCGAGCATCGAGGAGATTGTGGAGACTGTCCCGCTCGAGGCGCCGCAAGCCGACGCGCTCGGGCTAGAACTGGCGGCGTTTACCGCGGCGGTGCGGGGCGAGCGGGCAGCGCTCGTGGACGCCGCAGAGGGGCGCGCGGCGCTCGCCCTTGCCCTTGCGGTCACGGCCGCGGTGCATCGGGCGCCGGTCCCCGCGCTCGGACGATGACCCCCCGGATTCTGGTGTTGGCGGGGGAGCCATCAGGCGACCTCCACGGTGCGCGAGTCGTGACCGCCCTGCGCGAACGCTTTCCGACGGCGTGCATCGACGCGGTCGGCGGGCGCCATCTGGCGGCCACGGGTGCGAATCTGCGCGGGTCCATCGATCAACTCTCGGCGATGGGATTGGTCGAAGCGCTGCATACCCTTCCGGCCCACCTGCGCTTGCGCCGCACCCTGAAACAACTGTTTCGCGCCGGTGCGTACGACCTGATTATTCCGATCGACTACCCGGGGTTCCACTTCCTCGTCGCGGAAGACGCCAAGGCGCATGGAATCCCCGTGCTCTGGTACATCGCGCCACAGGTATGGGCGTGGCGTCCGCATCGTTCCAGGCGGCTGGCGCGCTGTGTGGATCGACTCGCCGTCATCCTGCCGTTCGAGCCAGCGTTCTTCCGTGCACGCGGTCTGGAGGCAACGTACGTCGGACACCCGTTGCTCGATCGAAGCCCGCCGCCTGATCGACGCGCCGCGCGCGAACGCCTGCACCTCGCGCCTGACGCCCGCGTGCTGGCGATCTTTCCGGGGTCGCGACGCAGCGAGATTTCCCGACTCTGGCCAGAGTTCCGCGACGCGGCCCGGACGCTGCTCGCTGAGGGACGGTGTAGCGAGGTGGTCGTGGCAGCGACGGCGTGGGGAAACTACCCCGGCGCTGAAGGCATGCGTGTCGTGCGCGATGATTCCAGCCTCGTGCTGGCGTGCGCCGATGCCGTGTTCGCGAAGTCTGGCACGACCACGCTCGAAGCGGCGATCGCCGACGTCCCGATGGTCGTGTCGTACCGGGCGCATCCGATGACGTATCGACTGCTGCGCGGGCGCGTGACGGTGCGGTGGATGAGTCTTGTCAACCTGGTGGCGGATCGTGAAATCGTGCCGGAGCTGATGCAGGGCGAGGTGACGGCACAGCGCCTCGCGACGATTGGTCGGGACCTGCTGGATCCGGCGTCGTTGATGCATCAAGCGCAACGTGCTGGGCTCGCGCACGTGCGTTCACGCCTCGGCGCGCCTGGCGCGAGCCGTCGCGTGGCTGCGATTGCGGCGGAACTTCTTGCCGCATGAAGGTTCGCGTGCCCCGCAGCCTGGTGCGCCGCGTGGGCATCCCACTCGTGAGCGCGATCGCCTCGAGCTGGCGGATACGCTCGCGTGATGAGGCGCATCGCACAACGCTGGTCGACGCGGGCCAGCCGTTTGTGTTTCTGGTGTGGCATGAAGTGTTGCTGCCGCTGCTTTGGTATCATCGTCACCAGGGCATCGCGATCGTGGTGAGTGAAGCCCGCGAGGGACGATACCTCGGCGACCTGGCCTCGCGGATCGGGTACCGACTGCTCCCTGGGTCATCGACCCGTGGCGGCGCCCGTGCCCTGCTCGGTGCCGTGCGTGTGCTTCACGAGGGCAGCCCGGTGGCGTTTACCCCCGACGGCCCGCGCGGCCCGCGGCGCGATGTCAAGCCAGGCGTCGTCAGCGCGGCGCAGCGGGCCGGTGTGCCCGTGCTCCCGGTCCACGCGGTCGTGTCGTCGGCATGGCGCCTCCGCTCGTGGGATCGCATGGTGATCCCGAAACCGTTCGCGCGCATCGACGTGCGATACGGCGCGCCCTTCGTGGTCGGACCCGGCCCCGCGGGATTGACGCAGGGTGTCGAGCGATGTGCCGTCGCGCTCGATGCGCTCGAGGCGGAGCTGTTGGCGTGATGCCTCGTCGACGCGGCGACGGACATCGCATCGTCCGTTGGCTCTGGACGAGTCGTCGAGCCGATGCGCGTGTCGCTCGGGCGCTGCTGGTCCCGGCAAGCGGGCTCTGGCGCCTCAGCATGACGATCCGCGAGCAGGCGTACGGTCGTGGCTGGCTGGCACGCCACGAGTTGCCCAAGCCGAGCGTCGCGATCGGGAATCTCACGGTCGGCGGATCAGGCAAGACACCGCTCGCCGGGTGGGTCGCGTCGCATTACGTGGCGCGAGGGCACACGCCGGGAATTCTGCTGCGCGGCTACGGTGGCGATGAAGTACTGGTGCATCGTGATGCGGTGCCCGAGGCCGTGGTCGTCGCCAATGCCGATCGCGTGGCGGGTGCAGCGCGCGCCGTCGCCCAGGG
>JANMSC010000352.1:0-2334 GCA_031388885.1 Gemmatimonadales bacterium
GGCCGGGCGCGATCGTCGCGCGTGTCCCAAGACGCGCCGATCGTCGCGATCCGGTAGCGACCGTCGTCGATCACGGGGTTGGGCCGCCACGCATCAGTCGCCCGAAGAATCGAGAACGCATCAACCGCGCGCAGCGTTCGCTCCCGCGTCCACTGGAACCCGCCGCTGAGCGAGAAGCGCGGACGTGGGGTGAATGCCGCGTGCACGCCGACGCCGCGCGAGTTGAACCAGTCGCGGTAGTCGCGCCGCATGACGAATGCACCGAATCCCGATTCAAGCGAACCATACGCCCGGTCGATCATCGGAACGACCTGCGAGCCGGCCTCGACCGCCAGGGTGAGGTTCGACGTCGTGAGGCGTGTCGCTTCGAGCCGGCCCACCCAGCCGAAGTCGCTGCGCACCCCGTCGGGGTCACCGGCGGTGCGCACGATTCCGGTGAGTTGGAGCCGCATCGCGGTTCGGTCGTTCGGATGCCAGGCGAGCGACGGACCGACCCGAATCGGCAGTCCCTCGACTCGATTGTAGGTCCCGCCTTCGATGCCGACGGTGGTGCGCACCGGCCCGGTTGTGAACGTCGCGCTCGCCGTGGTGTATTCGGTCAGGCCACGTCGCGGTCGGCGCAAGCCCACCAGGCCGTCCGGTTCCCGCCCGACCGGCGCTTCAGATTCGTTCTCGTAACGCCGGCCAGCATGCATCGCACCGGACGCCAGCACGAGACGCCCCCCGAGCACCACGATGTCGCCTTCGACCCGTCCACCTCCATCAATGCGCAGGTCTCCGTTCAGTACGATGTCATCACCGCGCACCGTGCCGCTGAGCCGGAGGATGCCGCGGTGTACACCGAGAGTGCCTACGGTCTAATTGCCGGAGGCGATCACCATCGTGCCGTGGGTGCGCGTCGCTGTCACGGCGTTGAAGCGTGCCACGGCGTCGCGCAGGATGGAGTCGGGGATTTCGCTCCGCAGCGTCGGGACTGGTGCGCCGAAGTCGATCGTGACGGAATCCTGGGCTGCGATCGGAGTTCGGTGCGGCACGAAGGCCGCACCTGCCATCATCGCGCCACACCACGTGGCGGTGCGCCACCGGCTGTGCATCATTCTCCACCTCCGCGAATGCCGAGTCGCCGCATCCGCCGGTACAGGTTGCCACGGTCGGTCTTCAGGAGGCGCGCGGCCTCGGCAATGTTTGCCGCTGCGGCGTGCAAGGCGCCCTCGATCAACGCGCGTTCATAGTGGTCGAGACGGTCCGTCAGCGGACGTCCGTCATCTCCGTCTAACGTCGGCGGGCCCGCGTGCGTCGGCGCGGCGACCGTAGCCGCGGCACTCGGCGTGGTCACGCGGAGCACGCGCGGGACGAGATCGCCGGTGATTTCGTCGCCGCCAATGATCGAGAGGCGTTCGACCAGGTTGGCGAGTTCGCGGATGTTGCCCGGCCACGCATGGCGAGCCATCGCCGTCAGGGCGTCGTCGGTGAATCGTGGCGGGTGCCGCGGCCGGAGGCGCGCCGCGAGGTGTTGCACCAGCTCGGGAAGATCGCCGAGCCGTTCGCGTAGTGGCGGGACCTCGATCGGAAATACGTGGAGGCGGAAATACAGGTCCTCGCGAAATACACCAGCGGCCACTGCTTCCTCGAGTCGCCGATTGGTTGCCGCGAGAACGCGGATGTCCACCCGCTGGCTGCGTTCAGCACCGATCCGCTGGATCTCACCACTTTCAAGCACCCTGAGCAGTTTTGCCTGTGCCTCGAGCTGCAGGTCCCCGACCTCGTCGAGGAAGAGGGTGCCGCTGTTGGCCAGTTCGAAGCGGCCGATGCGTCGGTCAGTGGCGCCAGTAAACGCACCGCGTTCATGGCCAAACATCTCGCTCTCGACCAGATCACGCGGGATGGCGGCGCAGTTGACCGAGACGAATGCGTTCCGGGCCCGCGCCGATTGCCGATGGATCGCGGTCGCGACGAGTTCCTTTCCGGTGCCTGACTCGCCGAGGATCAGCACGCGCGCGTCGGTCGGCGCAACCTGTGCGATCAGTTGCCGCACGTGTTCGATCTTGGCGCTCGACCCGACGAGTTCGGGCTGCGGTCCGAGCTGTGCCCGGAGCGCCCGGTTCTCCGCCTGGGTGCGCACCAGCGTTTCGGCCGAGCGCACTGCCACCAGGAGTGATTCGGGCGCCAGCGGCTTCTCCAGGAACTGGAACGCGCCCATCTGGACCGCTCGTACCGCGTCGGCCAGCTGCGCCTTGCCACTCATCATGATGACCGGGATTTCGGCGTCGCTTTTTCGGATCTGTTCGAGCGTCGCGAGTCCGTCTGGCCCCGGCGGCATCATGAGATCAAGCA
>JANMSC010000376.1:0-2682 GCA_031388885.1 Gemmatimonadales bacterium
CCGGGCGCGGCAAGGTGATCATGCGCGCCCGGGTACGGATCGAGGAGAACGAGCGCACCGGCAAGGAGGCGCTCGTCATCACCGAGCTGCCCTACCAGGTGAACAAGGCGACGCTGCACACCAACATTGCCGAACTGGCGATCGCCAAGCGGGTCGAGGGAATCAGCGGGGTGCGCGACGAATCCGACCGCGAGGGCATGCGCCTCGTGATCGAGCTCAAGCGCGACGCCATCCCGCAAGTCGTGCTGAACCAGCTCTACAAGCACACGTCGATGCAGAGCACGTTCGGCGTGATCAACCTCGCGCTCGTACGCGGCGCGCCGAAGGTGATGCCGCTCAAGGAGATGCTCGAGCACTTCATCGAGCACCGCCACGTGATCATCGTCAAGCGGACCGAATTCGACCTGGCCGAAGCGAAGAAGCGCGAGCACATCCTCGAAGGCCTCAAGATCGCCGTCGACAACATCGACGAAGTGATCAAGATCATCCGCTCATCGGCCGACACACCCGAGGCTGATCGCCGCCTGCGGGATCGCTTCAAGTTCACCGAAGCGCAAGCCGACGCGATCCTCAACATGCGCCTGGCCAAGCTCACCGGTCTCGAGATCGAGAAGCTCGAAGCGGAGCTGGCCGAGGTGCGCGCGACCATCGCCGAACTCGAGAGCATCCTCGCGTCGCGCGAGAAGCGGATGAACATCCTGGTCGCTGAAGTCGAGGAGATCGCGGCGACCTATGGCGACGAGCGCCGCACCGAGATCCTCAAGGACCAGGGCGAGTTTTCGGTCGAGGACCTGATCGCCGAAGAGGACATGGTGATCACCATCTCGCACACCGGTTACATCAAGCGGATTCCGGTGACGACATACCGGAAGCAGCGCCGCGGTGGCCGCGGCCTGACCGGAATGGAGACCAAGGAACTCGACTGGGTCGAGCACCTCTTCATCGCGTCGACGCACGACTACCTGATGTTCTTCTCCGATCGTGGCACTGTCTACTGGCTCAAGGTGCACGAGATCCCGCAGGGCAGCCGCACCACCCGTGGCAAGCCCGTCATCAACCTGATCAACATTCGCGACGGTGAGCGGGTTGCCGCGCTGGTGCCGGTGCGCGGCTTCACTGACGATGAGTCGCTGATCTTTGTCACCAAGGGCGGGACGGTGAAGAAGACCGTGATCTCGGCGTACGGCAACGTGCGGGCGGCAGGCATCAACGCGATCAACATCGATGATGATGACGAGCTGATCGACGTGCAGAAGGCGCGCGGCAACGACGATATCGTCCTTGCGACGTCTTTCGGCATGAGCATCCGCTTCCATGAAAGCGACGTGCGCGACATGGGCCGAGCGACCACCGGCGTGAAGGGCATCGAACTGGGCAAGGGCGACCGCGTCATCGGGATGGTCGTGGTGCGCGAGCGCGCCGAACTCCTCGCCGTGAGCGAGAAGGGCATCGGCAAGCGGAGCGCGATTGGCGACTACCGGGTGCAACGGCGCGGCGGCAAGGGCATCATCACGATGCAGAAAACGCCCAAGACCGGCGCGCTCATCGCGCTGAAGGATGTCGTGCCCGAAGACCAGCTGATGCTCATCACTCGTGGCGGCATCATCATACGCTGCCCGGTCGAGGGCATCCGCGTGAGCGGGCGAAACACCCAGGGCGTCAAGCTGATGAACCTCGATGCCGACGATTTCATCACCGATGTCGCGCGGGTGCAGAAGGAAGAAGGCGATGACAGTGCAGACGTCGAGGGCGAGATCGAGGTGGCAACGCCGGGTACGGCCGATTGACTAGACCCTTCGCGTCGCTCAGGGCAAGCGTGAGCGGCGCATCGCGTCGCGAAGGAACTTGCTGGACCAGCGCCGATGCTCGTTGATCTTTCGCTGGACAACCTCCGCGCCGCCCAGCAGGGCCTCGTGGGGATTGCTGTTCGTACCCCACTCATCCCGCTCGACCTCGGTGGCCGCGTTTCGCACGAGGTCCGGCTCAAGGCCGAACACCTCCAGCCGATCGGGGCCTTCAAGATTCGTGGCGCCTGGACCGCAGTCAGCCGGCTATCGGCCGATGAGCTCAGCCGCGGCGTGGTCACCTCATCCAGCGGCAATCACGGGCTGGGTCTGGCCTACGCCGCGCAGCGCCACGGCATTCGGGCGGTCGTCGTGATGCCCGAAAGCGCGCCCGCCGTGAAGGTGGCCGGGGTCCGCGGCTATGGCGCCGAGGTGGTGCTGACCGGGAAGGTCAGGGGACCGGAGCAGACCATCGAAGCGGAGCGCCTCGCGGCAGGCGGGCTCTCATTCATCCCGCCGTACGATCATCCCGATGTCATGGCGGGACAGGCGACCTGCGGCATCGAGATCCTTGAAGACTGGCCAGATGTGCAGACCATCGTGGTTCCGGTGGGTGGCGGTGGCCTGCTCGCTGGCCTCTGTGCCGCGGTTCGCGCGCTTCGCCCCGCGGTTCGCATCATCGCGGTCGAACCTGCCGGGATCCCCAAGCTTTCCCGGGCTCTCGCCGCGCAGCGCCCCGTAACACTCGGCCCCGGCACGAGTCTGGCAGATGGGTTGCTCACCCGTTCAGTCGGCGATCTGACCTGGCCGCTC
Source organism: Gemmatimonadales bacterium (assembly GCA_031388885.1). Classification (GTDB taxonomy): domain Bacteria; phylum Gemmatimonadota; class Gemmatimonadetes; order Gemmatimonadales; family GWC2-71-9; genus Palsa-1233. The sequence continues at coordinate 2,598 of JANMSC010000376.1, forward strand.
ATCCGGGACATGGTGTCCTGCGTTGTTTCGGTCACCGATGCTGAAATTCGTGACGCGATGCGGTGGCTGGCCGGGATTGGCCAGC
>JANMSC010000380.1:0-2551 GCA_031388885.1 Gemmatimonadales bacterium
CGGGCGATGGCCTACGTGCTTTGGTGCAAGCGCCCGACGCCTAAGTTGCGGGATGCAGACCACCGTTGTAGGCGTACATGAGGTGCAGCAGAGACGGTTCCCGTCCGGTGCGTGCATGAACTGTGCCCGCGCCACAATCGCCAATCCACCTACTCCTCATCTCCGCAGTGCAGCTTTCGCTTGCGCTCTCGCAGCTCGGGATCAGTGAACTGCGGAGTCGCCCCGTTCCGCTGCCGGGCGGCGCCGCGACGTACTTGCGCGCCGTGTTCAGCCTGCCGCCGCGCGTCGCCATCCCCGCCGCCATCGTCGCCGCGCTTCTCTTCGTGTTGCCGGCGGTGTCGGTCTGGCGGCAGCGTCAGTCGCTGCGCGACTGGTTCGCGCTGAAACGGTCGGCGCGCGCCTGGAAGATCGGGTTCGTGGGGGTAACCGCCCTCCTCTTGATTGCCACCACCTCTGTCGGCGCCGTCGGCCGGAACTATATCCAGCACGACAACGGCTTCTGCATCAGCTGCCACGTGATGAGCAGTGCGTGGCAGCGCTTCGGCACTAGTGAACACCGCTCGCAGAAGATCGCCGACGTCGCCCCGCAGGCGAGAACGCTCAAGTTTGAGCATCGCGTCCACAACAGGGTCTCGTGTACGTCGTGCCACACCTACGCGGGCGGGCGCGCCGTCGTCTCTGGTGCCGGCGTTCGGTGCGCGAAGTGCCACGACAAGCATCACGCGGCGGAATCGCAGTGCCGTGCCTGCCACAAGCCACCCGCGAAGGGAGCGCACACGGTGAGTGTGCACCGCGACGGGTGTGCTGGCTCCGGTTGCCACGATCCTTCGTTGCGTCTGCCCAAGGCACCCCTACCGAAGACTTTATGCAATGCCTGCCACGAGCCCGGGTTCAAACACAAGTCAGGCCGCCGCTGCCTCGATTGCCACGTCGTGAAGGACCCGACCGCTGCGTCGCCCGGGGAGCCCCGACGCAACCCTCCGGCGATACGGCCGTGAACGCCCGTCTCGAACGCATGTCGCGTCACCGAGCGGGAGGCGTCGGCCGACTGATGGCGCTATCGCTCTGCCTCGGGTTGGGGGCGGCGTGTGCCAAGCACGAGGTCCATCCGCCGGATCACGACACCGAGGTCGCAGCTGCCGAATCGGTGCTGACAGTCGTCAGCTTCGACACCGTGACGCAGAAGAGCGATGCCGAGCGTGCGCTGCACGGGACCGTGTACGCCTATGCGTGCACGAAGTGTCACGGATACGTGGGAGACGGGAACTCCGAGTATGCGCGTGGGCGGGAGCTGCGCGTGCCATCGCTGGTCGCGCCGGACTGGAAGTACGCCGGCGACTTGGCCGGGGTGAGGCACCGGGTCTTCAGCGGTCATTCGGCGGGGATGCCGACATGGGGCTTGAGAGGTGGCGATGTGGGTCTCTCGCTGCGCGATGTGGATGCGGTCTCGTTCTACGTGGTGACGCAGCTGCGCAAGGACGCGCTCGCCCGGTGAGTGGTGCGTTAGCGCCCCGCGCTCGAGTGGCAGCGGTCGCACGTCTGGATGTCCGGCGCGAAGGCGATCTTCCCGTTGTGACAGGCGCCACACGACTTGCCGTTCGAGATCTCGTCCATCGTCGTCTGACTCGATCCCGCGCGCTCCTCGTAGAGGCGCGCGTGGCAGGCCGAGCAGCGGTAGCGAATCCGGTGCGTCCAGTGGGAGAAGCGCGATGGGGCGAAGGCCAGCTGCGGGACGCTGTCGGGGACGGGCTTACCGTCGCTGCGGCGGACGAAGGTGATATCGCCGAGCAAATCACCGTTCGCTTCTTCGCCCGGAGGCTGCTGCATCCCCTGATGGCATCGTTCGCAGGCGGTGCGCATAGGGAAGGCGACCGTCCCATGACAGGCGCCGCAGTAGCGTCTCTCCTGCATCGCCTTGTGCGTGATCGTCTCGTGTTTCTTTGGAAAGAGGCGGACGTGGCAGCTCTGGCACGTTAACCACTCGAGGTGCGCGGTATGTGAGAAGACCGCCGTCGCCGTGCTGTCGTCGGCGAGGAAGACGTCGTAGTTGAAGCCCGAGTCCAGCGCGATCTTTGGTGAGGCGTTGGGGAGGAAGCGCGGCTTGATGATGCTGTCGCGCAGGGCGCGCGACCAATCGATGTTGCCGCCGACATCGCGGGGGAGGAGCGATTGCACGACGACGGCGTCGAATTCGCGCTCGATGGCGGGACGGATGGTGTCGCTGGCGGCGACACTGTCGGCGGCGGTCTGCTGAACGGTCGCCGGGACCGGGGCCACCTTTGGCTCAGGGAGATCGAGCAACACCGACATCAGCTGGCGCGAGCACGCACCAGCAACGATCGCCACGGTAACGATGGCGAGGACCCAACGGGAGGAAAGACGGTCAAGCATGGCGGGTTGCAGCTGACGCAGGCGACCTGGCTCCGATGTAGAGCGTATCGAGAAAGTGGCGCCGGTACTGTCGGCATAGCCCCCGCGATGCTGTCGGGCGAAATACTGATCGGGGGTCTGAGGTTGTTGAGTCCGCGATCAGAAGTAGTCTTCCACCGGC
>JANMSC010000381.1:0-2274 GCA_031388885.1 Gemmatimonadales bacterium
GTACTGGGCTTGCTTCCGGGCCACCGACCGCAGGGCGTCTGACCGCGGCCTGATCGCCTGATATCCCCAGTCGGCGCACGCGGAATCCCGTTCGGCCTTCGCACAGGGTCCGGGCCGTAGAGCACCGGCCACCACGTTGCGAGCTGGTTGTTACCAGGCGTAGTGCTCTGGTGCGGGCTTGCGCCCGGGGAAGATCTCGTCGAGGCGACTCAGCGCGTCCGCGTCGAGCACCACGTCGAGTGCCCGGACGGCAGCATCCAGCTGGGCCATCGTGCGCGGCCCGATGATCGGAGCGGTGACGGCGGGCTGGTGGAGCAGCCACGCCAGGCCGACCTCGCCTGGCTCGTGCCCGCGTTCGGCCGCGAAGTCTTCGTACTTCTCGAGCGCGTCGCGATGTTTCGCGAGCCTGCGGACGGCTCCAGCCTCGAAGCGTCGCTTGCCTTCGCGTTCCTTGCGAATCACCCCGCCGAGGAGTCCACCGGCCAGCGGCGACCAAGGGATGATCCCGAGTCGATTGCTCACAGCAGCCGGGATGACCTCAAGCTCGATGTCGCGAGTCAACAGGTTGTAGATGGATTGTTCGCTGACGAGTCCAGGGAAGTCGCGACTCTTCGCCTCCGCCTGCGCGGTTGCGATGTGCCAGCCGGCGAAGTTGCAGCTGCCCGCATAGAGGATCTTGCCCTGCGCGACGGCCGTCTCCATGGCTTGCCAGATCTCATCCCACGGCGTGTTCCTGTCGACGTGGTGGAACTGGTAGATATCGATGTAGTCGGTCTTCAGGCGAGCCAGGCTCGCGTCGAGCGCGCGGCGGATGTTGAGCGCCGAGAGTTTGTTGTCGTTGGGCCATTCCGACATATCGCCATAGACCTTGGTGGCGAGCACCGTGCGCTCGCGGCGCTGGCCACCTTGGGCGAACCAGGTGCCGATGATCGCCTCAGTGGCACCTGGGCCAAGGCTGTCGCCGTACGAGTTGGCAGTGTCGAAGTAGTTGATGCCGTAGTCGAGAGCGGCATCCATGATCGCGTGGGAATCGGATTCTGCGGTCTGTTCGCCGAAGTTCATGGTGCCGAGGCACAACCGCGAGACGCTCAGGCCGGAACGGCCAAGGTGCGTGTATTTCATGTCCTCAGAATCTCCCAGTCCTGTCGGCCGGTCCCTCTCAAGGAACGCGCCACCCATCTTTGTGCTCCTGCACATACCGGTAGTAGTCGATCTGCTGCAGCCTGCTGGCGGCTGCGTCGTCAAGGAAGAGCACGGCGTGCGGATGCATCTGCAAGGCAGACGCAGGACAGAAACTCGATACCGGTCCCTCAACGGCGGCAGCCACAGCGGCGGCTTTCGACTCTCCGCTCGCGAAGAGGAAGATCCTTTTAGCCTCAAGGATCGTACCGAGCCCTTGCGTGACGCAGTGGATCGGCACGTCGTCGATCGACGCGAAGAATCGAGCGTTGTCGGCTCTTGTCGACGGCATGAGGGTCTTGATCCTCGTGCGCGACGCAAGCGACGATGTCGGTTCGTTAAAGCCGATGTGTCCATCGGTTCCGATTCCCAGGATCTGCAGGTCGATGCCGCCGGCGAGCGAGATCGTTCGCTCGAAGACTTCACAGGCGAGCTCGAGGTCAGCTGCGGAGCCGTCGGGCACCGTGACCAAATCGCGCCTCATGCCCAACGGCTCGACAACCTCCCTGGAGATCACGGAGTGATAGCTGCCGGGGTGTTCCGGGGACAGGTTGACGTATTCGTCGAGCGCAAAACCACGAACCCTGCTGAGGTCGAGTCCGGCCGCGACACGGCGCTCCAGCTCTCGGTAGAGGGGCATCGGGCTCGTGCCCGTGGCGAACCCGAGGACTGCTTCGGGCTTCGCGGCCACCAGGGTGGCCACGGCATCCGCCGCTTGCTGAGCTGCGGCATCGGCTGTGGGATAGATCCGGACTTCCAATGGATCCTTTCGACAGGGGTCAAATCGTTCCTGTTCTCGATCGGCTTGCTGATTGTGGGCTTTATCGCCATCGGCGGGGCACTTGTCTACCGCGCTTCGCAAACGGGCAGCAGCAGCCCGCCGCAGGGCGCCGACTACGTCATTGCCTCGCTCAAGATCCCCGAAGGCGCCGAAATCATCTCCGCCGTCGCCGCCGACGGCCAGCTCACCATCACCTACCGTGCCGGCCCGATGACCAGCGTGCGGATTTTCGACGGCAAGTCGGGCGAGATGGTCCGGGAAATCCCGGTGGTCAGCGAATAGGCGGCAGCGGCCGCCCTCAGTTCCGGCTCTGG
>JANMSC010000382.1:0-3596 GCA_031388885.1 Gemmatimonadales bacterium
AGCCGCACACTCGGCGTGGACACCATCGTGGTAGACCTTGGGACGGCGACGACCTACGACTGCATCACCGCCGACGGGGTCTTCCTGGGTGGCGTGATCGCTCCGGGGGTGCGCACTTCGGCGGAGACGCTCTTTCGGCGCACATCCAAACTCCCCTCAACCGAGCTGGTGGCGCCGGAGCGAGTCATTGGGCGACGCACCGAAGAATGCATTCGCTCGGGCGTCGTGTTAGGCGCCGCCGACGCCATCGATGGCTTGGTGCGTCGCATCAAGGGTGAATGGCCGACCCCTCGCACTCCGATCGTGATTGCAACCGGTGGTTTGGCGTCGATGATCGCGCCGCACTGCACCACGATCGACCGGGTTGATCCGCACCTGACCCTGGTGGGTTTGCGACTGGCCTTCGCACTCATCACGAATTCGACGCCCAGATAGCTCGGAAACCGTGACGTGGTGGTGACGATTGCGGTGCCGAGGTGGGACCACCGTCCCGCTCGGAATTGGACATGTTGACACTCTGAGAGAACGCAGGCCTCCCGCGCGCGTCCAGAGCCATCGCATGATCACTTCGTACGAACACTTGCTCGCCGTCGTCACCCGCGTGACGATCGGCGCATCACTGGCCATCGCGTTGGACGTCGCGGATGCTCGAAGCGCGGCAATTCCCCACCGTGCTGACCGCCCCTCAGCTCCGACAGGTCGCAAGATCCCGGAGGCCACGAGGTCTCGCCGCGTCGCGGTGGGGATTCCCGACCGGCCCACGATCGTGCGAACGCGCGAAGTGTGGCACGCGGGCGTGACGTACGAGCTGAACGCATCGGTCATAGTCGCCGCCGGTGGCACCCTCGTCATCGAAGCTGGTGCGCGAGTCGAGGGACGACCCGGCGCCTTCCTCGACGTGACGTGCGACGGACGCATCGTGGCCGACGGCACGCCGAACGAACCGATCGTTCTCACCTGTAGCAGTGCGGTGAAGTACGAAGGGTGCTGGGGAGGTCTCACGGTGCGCGGCTTTGGTCGCATAAACTATGGAGTGCCGACGAGTCCTGCCGACCGTGGGTCCGGTGCCATCAACTGCCTTCAGGCGGGAAATGCCGGGGCGCAGTTTGGTGGCTGCGACGACGCCGATTCGAGCGGCGTCATGCGCTATCTGCTCGTCGAGTATGCGTCATCCGGGGTGCAGTTGCTGGGCGCCGGTCAGAAAACCGTGGTCGACTTCGTGCAGGTCAATCGCAGTCGCGGCGATGGGCTCACGGTGGTTGGTGGCGCCGTTGACCTTCGCCACATCTTTCTCACGGCGAGCTTGGGCTACGGACTCTCCTGGCGCTCCGGTTGGCGTGGTCGCGCCCAGTTCGTAGCCATTGTTCAGGATGCGTTGCAGAACCGGGGCGGCATACTCGGCAGCAACGCCGGCGCCTCGAGTACGTCGTTCGGCACCGCTCCGCGCTCGGCGCCGGAGTTGTACAACGTGACCATCGTGGCGCCCTCCGATCCGGCCAATCCCAACCATGGGAATGCCGCCGCGCTGCGTTTGGCCGAGGGTACGTCCGGAACGATTCGTAACGTGCTCATCTATCGTCCGCACGTGGCCTTTGACCTGGATGACGAACTGACGTGCATCCCGTTCGGACAGGGCGAGCCCGCGTCGCTTGCCAATGTGCTGGTCGCAGGCGCCACGACCGTGGGGAGTGGCGATGCCGACCCCAGTTGCCTGAACTACGTCACGCCATCGGTCGAAGACCAGTGGTTGACCGATCCGGCGAATCAGAGCCTAACGATCACGAATCCGGCAGACGTAGCCGCGCTGCTGGGCGCGGGGCTGGATCTGGTGCTTCCCGACTTGCGTCCCAAGAGCGGCTCGTCGGCGGTCACGCTGCCGCCGGCTACTCCACCCAGCGGAGGTTTCTTCGACCCGCTGGCGCTGTTTGCGGGTGCCATGCCGCCCGCGACGGCCTCTCGCGGCAACGTCCCGTGGTACTCGGGATGGACCGTTCCCGCACCGGCCCTTCCGCCGGGGGGATCGGTCAGCGGCGTCGTCGCCTCGTCCGTTCGGGGTGCAATGCCCAACGCGATCGTGCAGGCGGCCTACGGCGCGAGCACGACCAGTGGCGCATCGGGCCTGTATACTCTGCCGCTCCCCGCCGGCACGCACACGCTTTCCACCAGCGCGCTCCCGCAGGGATGCGGCGCCGCGCCGATCGGTGTGACCATCGCCAGCGGCGCGCAGACGTCGGCCAACATTGCCGTCAATTGCACCGTGGTCACCGGCCTCAGCGTCGGCGCGACGCACGCCTGCGGCAATACGCAGGATTTTCGCACGCTCTGCTGGGGGGCGAATGACAACGGAATGGTGGGCGACGGGACCACGGTGACGCCTCGAGTCGAGCCCGTACTCACGTTAGGCGGGCTCTCGTTTTCGCAGATCGTGACGGGATACTCGCATACGTGCGGTCTGACCCTCTCGGGTTACGTCTTCTGTTGGGGACTCAACGCCTTCGGCGCGGCGGGCATCGGGAGCATCGGCGACGTCCTCACCTCGCCGACGGCGGTCAGTGGCGCGATCGGATTCGGCCAGATCAGCGCCGGCGGCTATCACACCTGCGGTCTCACTCCTGCGGGAGAGGCATACTGCTGGGGGATGAACTTCGAGGGGCAGATCGGCACCGGCGTGATCGGGTCGTCGGTGTTGGTGCCCACTCGCGTGAGTGACGGTGGCCTGCGTTTCACCAACATTGCGGCTGGCGAAAGTCATACGTGCGCGCTGACCTCCGTGGGAGCGGCGTATTGCTGGGGTGGCAACGGGCGAGGGGAGCTGGGGGCCGATCCTGCCCTCGTTGGATTCGCGAAGGCAACGCCGTTCGCGGTTCCCGGTGGATTCACCTTCGCTTCGTTGGATGCGGGCGAGGTACATACCTGCGGCGTGACAGCGGCCGGCGCGGGCGTGTGCTGGGGCTCTCGAGAGTTTGGTCAGCTGGGTGACGGCGTGATCGGCGGCATTGCAGCCGGTCCCACACTCGTGTCTGGAGGACTCATCGTTGCCCAGATTGCAGCCGGCGGCAGCACGACCTGCGCGGTGACTGCGGCGTCCGTGGCCTACTGTTGGGGTGCCGGAGAGTCCGGAGCGCTTGGAAACGGCACCTTCGCCCTCACGCAGAGCGTACCAAGCGCCGTAAGCGGCGGCCTTTCGATTGCTCGCCTCGCCGTGAACCTGTCGGCAACCGGGGCGGCCGTCGCGTGCGGCATCGCGACGGTCGGCGATGTCTTCTGCTGGGGTGCCGGCGAGCAGGGACAGTTGGGCGATGGCTCGTTCACGCCCCGCCGCAACACGCCGACATTGGTAAAGATTCCGGCGCCGTAGGACCAGCAACTGCACCGACCAGAACGTCCAAGTCGTGTAGTGACAGGAGCTTATGGCGTAGTGATGAACCGAGTCCTGAGAGCCAATGGGCCTTGACCTTCGGCGCGGGACTGTCTACTTTCACGGAGTCGTTAGCACTCCTTTGGGTTGAGTGCTAACGGGAGGCGGAAGCCGAAAACACCTCAATTCTGACCCAGTTTTAAGGAGGGTTGTTCACTATGAGCACGAAGAGCGCTGC
>JANMSC010000420.1:0-2073 GCA_031388885.1 Gemmatimonadales bacterium
CCCCCGCGGGGGTCATCGCGACCAGGGCGCCGCGCATGTCCGGCATGTCGTGGCGCCACATCGAATCGACGAATGCCTGCAACGGCAGGTCGATCGTGGTGCGGAGGTCTGTGCCCTGCATCGGGCGGACGCCGCTGCTGATCGGCTGCTCGCGCACGGCGCGCCCGCGGGATGTCACCTCGACATAACGAATGCCGGGACGTCCGCGCAACAGCGAGTCGTATTCGAGCTCAATGCCGAGCTTGCCGACGAGGTCACCCTGCACCGCTCCGGGATAACGGGCCGAATCGAGATCGGTGCGACTCACTTGCGCCACGTAGCCCACGACGTGGCCAACCCCGGCGCCCAGCGAATAGTCCCGCCGCGGTTCCTTCTGGATGACCAGTCCAGGAAGTGCTCCGCGGTGTTCCTCGAGGCGATATACGATCGACAGATCGCTCGACCCGAACACGAGCACCGCTTCATGTCGCGCAAGCTGCCAACGCTTCACCACGGCCTCAACGTCGATCGAGTCCGCTGGCACGTACGCGGTCAGGCGCTGGAGCATTGCCCGCAGCGTGTCTTCGCGCGCCGCCAGGAGCCGCACCGAATGCCCGGGAACGTTCGCGGCGATAAGGAGGCCGTTGCGATCGAGGATCTCACCACGCGGCGCCGGCAGTTTCAGCGCCCGGAGCCGGTTGTTCGACGACTCGAGCGCGAAGCGATCGCGATCGACGACCTGCGCCTTGAAGAACGTTGCGCCGAGCGTCGCGAACACGGCGAGCAGCAGCCATTGGGCCATCGTGGCCCGTCGCCCGACTTCCCACGACGTGAACGTGCTCGTCATTCGGCCCGAATCGCGAGCCAGTCGCGGAACAGGACGACGATGAGCAGCCCGGTGAGCGCCGTCGTGGCGCCCTGGATCGGCGCCCAGATGGTCGCCTCGACTGCCAGCTCACCGAGACTGGCGCCGCTGATCGCGAGCATCAGCATGTTGCGGAGCCAGGTTCCGACAAAAAAGAGGCCGGCGTTCACCAGCAGATTGTTTGCAAAGAACACCGTGCGCCCCCACGCTGCGCCCCAGCCGACCAGCACGTGGGTCAGCATCGCGGCCCCGAAGCGGGCCGGCGTGAGGACGTCGACCACGAAGCCCACGATCAGCCCGGCGATCGCACCGGTTCCCGGGGGCGATCGCATCGCCACGAGCAAGAGCGCCAGCAGCAGGAAATCGGGCAACCCGCGGCCACTGATCAGCGACGGGCGGACGTAGAACTCGATCAGGACGAGCATCACCAGCACGATCCAGACGCGGGCGCGATCGCCGCTGCGGGTGCGGCGCCCGCGGTCGGCAGTCCTGGTGCCGATCACGGCAGCGAATCTCCCGGCAATGCGAGGAACACCGAGTCCCGCGGGGCCGTCAGCACCAGCACGTGACTGGCGTCACCGGGATTCGCAACGGGCGCGAGTCGATACACGCGCTCGTAGCCGAGTTCGTCAGGGCCGACCGACCTGACTCGGCCGATCGGAATGCCGCGGGGATACACGCCGCCGAGCCCGGCGGTGAATATCATGGCACCAGTCGGCAGCGAGTCGCGCAACGCGACGCCGGTGAGCTGCAGCATCGGATGACGCCCATCGAGTGCCGACGACGCCTGCACGACGCCGATCACGCCGCCGTCTTCGCTCACCGCCGATGCACGAAACTCCGGGTGCGCCCAGGTGATCACCGTGGATGCCCGCGCGCCAGCGTGCCAGACATAGCCAAGCAATCCGTCTGGTGTCACCACCGGGTCGAACCCCCGAACGCCGTCACGCTCACCGACACCGACCAGCAGGGTCCGCGAATCGGTCGGAACGGCACGGTGAAGGACCTCTCCGGCGACGTACTGGTGCGACAATCGCCGCCGCAGACCGACCAGCGCGCGCAGGTTCTCGTTCTCGCGCCGGGTTACCGCACCCTGTTGCGCCACGAGTGCGAGAGAGTCACGACTGTGCTGGATTGCTTCGAGACGAAACCGTGAGGTGTTGTTCTGGACGCCCTGTTCGTGAAGGAGCACAACCGGGCGGAGGGCAGTACGACGGATCCCGGCGACG
>JANMSC010000431.1:0-2511 GCA_031388885.1 Gemmatimonadales bacterium
GCGCGCCGGAGCACCCGCCAGTCGAGGTCAAGTCGATGCGGATCGGCGTTGATCTCGATCGCGACACCGTTGTCGGCGGCTGTGGCGAACACGCGGTCGAGGTCGATCGCATACGCATCACGCGCCAGCAACAATCGACCGGTCGGATGACCGAGAATCGTCATGTATGGCGAACTCATCGCGCGGCACACCCGATCGGTCATCTCCCGCTCGGTGAGCGTAAAGCGTGTATGCACCGAGGCGATGATGAAATCGAATCCCGCGAGTATCTCGTCGGGATAGTCGAGCGCACCGTCGACCAGGATGTCGCTCTCGATGCCTTTGAGGATCGCGATCCCTGGATGGCTCGCGTTCACACTGTCGATCTCGTCCCATTGGCGACGCAGATCGTCCGGCGTCAATCCACCGGCGTACGCTGCCGCGCGCGAATGATCGGTGATCCCGACGTAGTCGTACCCGGCATCGCGACAGGCCGCGGCGAGCACCGCCACCGTGTGGCTGCCGTCGGAGTAGTTGGTGTGGCAGTGGAGGAACCCCCGCAGATCAGCGCGATCGAGCAGGATCGGCACCGGTAATCCGACCTCGTCGCCACGTTCTCGCAGTTCAGGCGGGATCCAGGGGAGGCCGATTGCCTCGTAGAGCGATTCCTCGGTGGGTGTCGGGATGAACTGACTGCCCTTCCAGAGCGCGGCTCCTGCGAGGTTGAACCCGGAACGCGTCGCGTACTGCGCGAGCGCGGCAAGATGCGCCTCGCTCCCGGTGGCTTGCACCAGCACGGCGCCGAGGTTCTGCGGCGGCGTCACGACCACCTGCACGCTGCTCCCGCCAGCCAGCTGGAGGGTCGCGCGGCGTTCGTCATGACCGGCGATCTCGCGCGCACCGGGCATGGTCGCCAGCTGCCGGAACACCTCACCTGGCGGCACGTCGGCCACCAGCACCATGACGAGGTCCTTTGCGACTTCGGTTCGCCGACGGACGTCGCCCGCGACATGCACCGCCAGGATATGGGGCAGGCGGGCCAGGCCATCGCGAAGCGCGCTGGCTTCATCCAGCGCGTGGTGGGACAAGCGCCACTCACTGGCCTGACGCAGGAACGCGATGCCCTGGAGGATCTTCTCGGCTGTTCGGGTGCCAAATCGCGGCAGTTCGGCGAGTCGGCCGTCGTGAGCGGCTGCCTCGAGATCCGGGATCGTGTCGACACCCAGCACGTCATGGATCAATCGGATTTTGGCGACACCAAGACCGGGAATGCTGAGCATCTCGACCAGACCCGGCGGCACATCTTCGCGTAGTTGCTCCAACAACTCCGATCTTCCGGTCGCGGTCAGTTCAGTGACGACCTGAAAAATCGCCGGGCCGATTCCCTTCGCCTGCGCCAGGGTTCCGTCGGCACGCGCGGTCTCGAGTTCCCCCGGAATGCCCAGGATCGTCTTGGCGGCTGCGGTGAACGCTCGCACCCTGAAGGGATTCTCGCCCTTCAGCTCGAGGTACGACGCGATTTGCTCGAGTGAGCGCGCCACGCCGGTGCGATCCATCAGTCCGGCCATCACACCTCCTTCAGCGCGTCGATGGCCCGACCGGCCATCAGCAGCAGCTCGTCAGACCCCGTCACGGCGTACAGTCCCGCCGCGTCTCCGCCTGGCATCGTCGGCGCAAAGAGGGTCGACCCGTCGTCCCGGGCGGGCGCGATCGGGCGCGCTCCTGCGGTCGAGAGGACCGACAACCCCGGACGACTCGGGTGGACGCCGAAGCACGCCACCAGCTGCATCGGATCGCGCGGGCCCAGGTCAAACCACCCGTCGAGCGGCTCGAAGTGCTCGCCCGCGGTGAGCTGGCCCCACACCAGGCGCGGTGCGATCTGAATGTACATCGCGTGGGCAGGGTCGGGGACGCGCGTGGCGGCGTTGCTCCCGCGATCGGTCCGTGGTTGCGATGCGGCAGCACTCGTGGCACGGCAGAGATCGCGTGTACCGGCTTCGTCGAACGCCGCGGTGTGTTCACCCGCGGCCCAGTAGAGGAAGGCCGCGTGAACGAACGCCACGAAATCGTCGATGGCTTCTCCGATCCCGTCATCGGGGCGCAATTCGCCCAGCAGTTCCACAGCCGCTCGACCAAACAGGAAGGCTTCGAGACTGGTCTCCCCACGCAGCTCGGCTTCAATCACGGGAAGACGCGTCGGCGCCAGCTCACCGAACACCAGCGTAAACGGATGTGCGCGGTCCCCGGTCATCGGCGCGGCAGGAACGGATCGAGTGCCGCGACGAACGCCTCGGGCGCTTCGACATAGGGCACATGGCCGCATCGCGGCAACACCACCAACGGTGCGCGCAGTGCCGCTGCAGTCGCAGCAGCGGAAGCCATCGGTATCGGATCGTCGTCGCCGTGCACCACAAGCGCGCGCACATCAAGCGCCCGCAATGACGGTCGCAGGTCGAAGTCGTCACCGAGGGAATTCCAGACTTCCTGCTGCGTGCGACCGGTAATCCGGAACGGCGTGAGTTCGGCGGATCG
>JANMSC010000442.1:0-2528 GCA_031388885.1 Gemmatimonadales bacterium
CTCCTCGGCTTCGAGCTGCGGCTCGCGTGCCCTGAGGGCTATCGCCCGAATCAATCAATCCTCGACGCCAACACGTCGCGCACAAAGATCGTCATCACCGATGATCCACGAGAAGCCGCGCTGGGCGCGCACGTCATCAACACCGACGTGTGGACGTCGATGGGCCAGGAAGGTGAAACCGCCGCACGCGAGCAAGCCTTCGCCGGCTACTGTGTCGACGATGCGCTGCTAGCTGTCGCAGCCGACGATGCGATCGTGCTGCACTGCCTTCCGGCGCACCGCGGTGAAGAGATTTCGGAGGCGGTGTTCGAAGGGCCGCGCTCACGTGTGTTCGATCAGGCAGAGAATCGCCTGCATGCACAGAAAGCCCTACTCGTGATGTTGATGGGATGACCACCCTCGACGAGCATCGCGCCCTGGTGGAGGGCGCCGGTGCATGGGGCACCGACAACCTCGGCCAGTTCGAGGTGACCGGCCTCGATGCCGGCGCCCTGGTGAATCGCATTGCAACGGTTGACATCTCGCGCCTTCCGCCAGGCCGCTTCGCGCACGCACTGTTGCTTCGCGACGATGCGTCGATCCTCGAACGGGTGACCGTGTATCGATTTCCCGATCGGGTGATGCTGCTGGTCGGTGCCGCCAATCGCGTCGAAGCGTGGGAGCACCTGGTGGCCCGCAAGCGCGGTACCGTGCGGTTGCGCGACATCTCCACCGACGTAGGCCAAGTCGCGGTGCGGGGTCCGGCGACGATCTCACGGCTCGCGATCGCTCTTGCTCCGATGCCCTCGAGTGCCGGTGACGTCGTGAACGCGCGACTCGGTGACGTCGACGTGTTTGCCGCACGCGCGACCGCTGATGGTCCCGACGGCGTTGACCTCTTCTGTCGCGAACGCGATCGCCACAAGCTGCTCGAACTGATGCGTTCGCTCGGCGTGCTCCCGGTAAGTGACGCGGCGTGGAGCCTGCTGCACATGGAGTGGGGCATCGCGCACGTCGGCGCCGGGATCGACCCCACCGACACGCCGATCGAGGCCGACCTCGAGCATCTCGTCGCCGAAGGAAAGGGCGCCCCGTTTCCGGGCGAGGCGGCATTGGCGTCGCGGCGGCACACCGGCGCACTCAAGCGATTGGTGGGGTTCCGCGCCGCTGGCTCGCGCCGTCCGCCGGTGGACGCCGTCGTGCGCGTTGGCGGGCACGAGGCCGATCGCGTGCGCGCCGTCACCTGGTCGCCGCGCGCCGGCGTGATCGGGTTCACGGCGGTACCCACGACGGTGGCTACGCCCGGAACGATGTTGTCGATCGAGGCGGACGGCGAGATGTGGCAGGCCGAGGTTGCCGAGCGTCCGTTCGTGTCGCGTGAACAGCCTTGGGGATCCGAGCCGTGAGCGTTCGGATCGCGATTCTGACGGTGTCGGACGCGTGCGCGCGCGGTGAGCGCGCCGATGCGTCTGGCGACGCGATCGTCGCGTGGGCCGGCACGCATGGCTTCGTGATTGCCGCGCGACTGTGCGTGTCCGATGAGACCGATCGAATCGTCGCTGCACTCATTGCCTGGGCTGACGCCGACGCGACCGACGTTGTCCTGAGTACTGGTGGCACCGGGCTGTCACCCCGCGATGTCACACCGGAAGCGACTCGTGCGGTGCTCGATCGCGAGGCACCGGGCATCGCCGAGGCGCTGCGGGTGACGGCACTCCAGCGGGCGCCGCGCGCCGCGCTCTCCCGCGGTGTTGCGGGCGTGCGTGGCCGGACGCTGATCGTCAACCTCCCCGGCTCCCAGAGCGGAGTGTGCGATGGACTCGCCGTGCTCGAGCCGTTGGTGACCCACGCGGTCGCCATCCTTCGTGACGCGCCCACGGACCACTCGCCATGAATGCGCGCGTCGTGATCACCATGGCCGATCTCGAGACGGCCGTGCCGCTCGACAAGGCATTGGAGGCGCAGGGCGTGTCGTGCGCGCTCGTCGCGTCTGCGGACGAGGCACGCGCCGCGATGCGACGGCATCATCCGGCGCTGCTCGTGCTCAGTGGTGCCGCGCGTGACGCGCCCGCGCGGGCCATCGCCGAGTACGCGCGTGATCACGAGATCGCCGTGTTCGCGTTGCTCGAGCCAACCGACTCGGGGCGCGGCGACCCACGTCTTCCGGTGACCGAGGTGCTGGTCAAGCCGATCGCGACCGACGACCTGACGGCCACTGCACGACGCCTCGTTGAACGTCGTGAGCTGCAGCGCCACACTGGTATCGCTGGCGAGAGCGCGCCGGTGCAGGAAGTGCTCGTCAAGATCGAGCAGATGGCACCGGTGTCGAGCACCGTGCTCATTCAGGGTGAATCGGGCACGGGCAAGGAGCTCGTGGCGAAGGCGATTCACGACCTCTCGCCGCGGCGCGGTCGCCCATTCATCGCAGTCAACTGTGCGGCGCTTCCTGAGACCCTGCTTGAAAGTGAACTGTTCGGACACGAAAAGGGCGCGTTCACCGGCGCCGCCGAACGACGCCTTGGTCGCTTCGAACTCGCCGATACCGGAAC
>JANMSC010000443.1:0-3048 GCA_031388885.1 Gemmatimonadales bacterium
CGGAGCGTCTTGGCCTGCCGGGAAATCCCGCCCACGCGGTGCGCCGGGTGCGTGACAAGCTGGCGTTCCGTCGGCTGCTCCAGGAACGGAAATTCCTGTGTCCCGATTTCCATCACCTGCCGAGCGGCGAAGACCCGCGGAAACTGTTGCCTGAGTTGAAGTTTCCCGTGGTGGTAAAGGCCCGGCGCTTGTCGGGGAGCCGCGGCGTGATCCGTGCCGATGATGCCGAAGCGCTGGTGCGGGCCGTGAACTGGGTGCGGGCCATTCAGTCGCGGGCCGACCGGGACGCCCAGGAGCTGGGCCTGATCATTGAGGACTTCATTCCGGGACGCGAGTACGCGCTGGAAGGCATCCTGAAACGGGGGGAGCTGACCACCCTCGCCCTGTTCGACAAGCCCGATCCCCTGAACGGGCCCTACTTCGAGGAAACGCTTTACGTCACACCCTCCCGGCTGCCGGGGGCGCTCCAGGAGCGCATCCAGCAGGAGGTGGCCCGGGCCTGCCGCTTGGCCGGGCTCGTGGCTGGGCCGGTTCACGCCGAAATGCGCGTTAACGAGCACGGTATCTGGCTTCTGGAGGTCGCCGCCCGCTCGATCGGGGGCTTATGCGGGCGGGTGCTCACCCATTCCCTGGGCATGAGCCTGGAGGAGCTGATTCTGCGCCCGCTGGTGGCAGAACCGGTGGCAGAACCGCTCGCCATTGCCGGCGAGGGCGGCGCCGCGGGAGTCATGATGATCCCGATTCCGCGACGCGGCATATACGATGGAGTCGAAGGCTTGGCCGCCGCGCAGTCGACACCCGGTGTCACCGGGGTGACTATTACGGCGGAGGCCGGCCAGATCATTGCGCCGCCTCCCGACGGGGCGAGCTACCTGGGATTCATCTTCGCGCGGGCAGCGAGCCCCGCGGAGGCGGAAACGGCGCTGCGCATCGCTTACCGCCGGCTGCACTTCGATATCCGCCCCGAGTATCCGGCGATGGAGGCGCCCGCCGCCGAAAGGACTTGAAACTGAATCCGCAAGACCTGGAAAAAATCGCCGGCCTCACGCTTGGATGAGATCGCTCGCTTGCCGGCCTGACGACGAAAAACCGAGATATGACCTGCTTGACTTCAGAATTCGACGCGCGGATTCTGGTCGAAAGGTGACCTGCGGCGATTCGCACCGCGCCCTCGGACGGATTTTCCTATCCCATCAACGATTTGGACGGAGGCACCATGGCAAGAATCGTAAAGAGAACGCGGAGCGGCCCCTACCCAGTAACCATAGGCGGTGAAACCAAATACATTTGCGGCTGCGGGCTATCGAACACCCAGCCTTTTTGCAACGGCACCCACAAGATTTCTCGCGAGGAAGTCCCCAACAAGCTCTATTGGTACGACGAGCAAGGCACCCGCTTCGAAACCACTGACGTTTTCCAGGGTATTCGCTGTCCACAAGAGTGAAACCGGAAGCCACGACGCGCGCAGTGGCTTGTCAGCGTTGCCGATTGGTGCTTCCGTACGGACGAACAGGGTCTTCCTTCGTCGGCCTCATTCCTCGCCCCACAATGGCTTGCTCAACGCCGACGTGAACGCGGAGAACATCAGGTTGAAGCTCACACTGACGCGGGTCTCGCCGCTGGCGTTGGCATCGACGGAGTGGTGCAGATACGAAGGGAACACCAGCAGCGTGCCGTTTTTGACCGGCACCACGACCTGATCGGTGTTGGCGGGGGTGAGTTCCGTAACCGGTGGCCGGATGACGCCCGTCTGGCTGCGCGGGTCGTGGAAGTTGATGGTGTCGGCGCCGGGCCAAGTGCGCACGTAGTAGACGGCGCTCAGGTAATTGTTCGGGTGGCTGTGCACGCGGTGCGCGGCGCTCCGTGCATACAGGTTCGCCCAGCAGCCGGTGATTTCAATCGCTGCACCGCCCATTTTCAGGAACTGCAGCACGCTCCCCGCCGCGCGGACTACGCAATCGCAAAGCTGGCGCAGCTCCTCCCGCCCGTGCAGGGCATGGCCCGATTGCCACGCTTCGCCGGTATTCAGCGCGGGCAGCCCCTGCCGCAGCGAGTGCAGCAGCCCGAGTACGCTTGCGTCGATCGCTTCATGCAGGTCTGCTCGAAGCTGGATTTTCCAGACCAGGGTGGGAAACATCGAAACGACGTCCGAGGTTTCGATCCACGAGTGCTTGTCCGATATCGCCATGGAGCTCCCCGCGCGAGTGGAAAGTAGGGAGAGTAGGGTCAGACTCGACTTTTCAACGGCGCATTTTGTCAGGTCGTCGAACAATGACCGGCTGTACGAAGCGCGCGCCAGCATCGACTGCACGCCGCTGCCGCCGTTTCTTCAGGACCTGGTCAATGAAGGCGGGCTTATGCCCGCTTTGAAAAAGCGGCTCGCGCAGTCGCCGATCTAACGTGCCGGCGCCTGTCTTACAAACTCAACGACGTCATCGAGCACCGGCGCCAGAAATCGCAATGGCCCGGCAAACGCACCGATCAACGTGATGTGATTCGTGCGTGGATAAAACTGCAGCGTGACCGGAACGCCCACCGCCTGCAGCTTGGTCGCCATCTGCCTGGTGTTGCGCTCGGGGTTTATCAGATCATCTTCGGGCGCTGCGGCGAGAAACGTGCGCGGCGCCGCGCTCGACACATACCGAATCGGCTGCGACTCGGGCGGACTGTTCGGATGGAAAAACACTGGCTTCACATCCGGATTTTCAATCGGCAAAAAATCGTACGGGCCCGCCAGGCCGATCCTCCGCACGCCGGGCCGACCAAGGCACTCGGCTGCCCGCTGCATTTTTCGAAAACGCCGACCACGGTCAAGCGCCCTGCGCCATTGCTCGGCGAACACACGCGCGAAGTGCTGCGTGAAGTCGGCTATCAGGACGCGGAGATCGATCGCTTTGTCGCCGAAGGCGTCGTTGAAATAAGCCAATCGTACTGATGGAAATAGCGGAGCCGCTTAGGGGCGCAACTGGGCGAATGTTGCAATCGACTGTGGCATCGTCGGCTATTACGGCTACCCGCGCGCGACCGGCGATATGGATGTTTGGATCG
>JANMSC010000445.1:0-6189 GCA_031388885.1 Gemmatimonadales bacterium
TGACACCGGGTCCCGCGAAGCCGGTCACGATGACGCCCCCATCGGGCGCCAGCGCAATATCGAAAGGCTGGTCGGACGACCCACCACCCAGCGAGACGACCCACGTCAGCGCGCCGGTCGGGGCATACTTCGCCACCGCGATATCGGTCGCGCCGAGGGACGTGCGTACCGTGGCACCCGAACTCGGATCGAAGTCCACGGAACCGGAGTAGTAGCTGGCGACGTAGCCATTGCCGACCACGTCGGCCGCGACCGCCTTGGCATAGTCGAAGCTGAACGAGCCGATCCGGAACGGCATCGCCGTCCCGCTCGGCGGTGGTGGCGGCGGCGGGATCCCCGGTCCGGTCGGGTCGGGTTCGAAGTCGCCGCGGCAGGCCGCAGCAAGGCAAAGCGCCAATGAAAGCGCTGCACGAAGCATTCGGACGTTGAAAGGCATGCCAAACATTATCGGAAGGAGGGCAAAATTACGAGAAACACGGGGCGATCAGCCGCGCACTCAACTCTTGGGAGGTGGGCGCTGTCCGCGCTCTTCATCGTGGCCGGTACCACTCACTTCGTGAGCCCCGACTTCTTCCTCGCGATCGTCCCGCCGGCGCTGCCACACCCTGACCTGTTGGTGGCGGTGAGCGGCGTAGCCGAAATCGCTGGAGGAGTCGGACTCCTGTGGCGGCCTGTCAGGCGGACCGCTGCGATCGGGCTGATCGCGCTGCTTGTCGCGGTGTTTCCTGCCAACATCCAGATGCTTCAGAGCTGGCGGGCTGGAGGCGGCGGCGGGTGGTATGCGGCAGCACTCTGGCTCCGACTCCCGCTGCAGCCGGTGCTGATCTGGTGGGTCTGGAGGACCGCGGTGCGCCAAGCGGACGATGATGGATGATGGATGATCGATTCTCGGTCAGGCTCCTCCCTCCTCGCTTGTCCCTTCTCCCTTCTCCCTTCTCCCTTCTCGACCTACGTGTGTCACCCGCCGCCGCCAATCGTCTCTTCCGTAATTCTCCACCGGATCAGTTGCATGCCAGTTGCTTCTCGTGCCATCGAGCGTCCGCGCGTCGGCCTTCATGTTCCGCGGGCGACGGCGATTCGCCTGCCGGCCATCCCGCTTGCCACGATCCGCCTCGTTTTTGCCACAACGGCGATCGCCGTGCTTGCCGGAGCGTGTCTCGGATTCATTATTGGCTACGCCGTCGCACAGGCGATGGGAGTGATCCCGTGATGCTGGGCCGCGCCCTGCACCGCCGGCCGCGCACTGACCGCGCAACCGGTTGTGTATCGGACAGGTAACAACATCCGAACCGGCGCTCGCGCTTTCCATCGCACGCGGTACATTCTGGCCCCCGCTCCACAACGCCGAGGACCGTATGCCCGAGTTGGTTGCCGACGGCCCCATCACGGTACTCTTTCTCTGCTCCGAGAACGCAGCGCACAGCCAGATCGCCGAGGCATTTCTGCATCGCAAGGGCGGCAACCGTTTCGTGGTGGGGAGTGCTGGCACCACGCCGGCGGTGGTGCTGAACCCGCTCGCGATGGCCGCGCTGGCGGACTTCGGCGTGACGTGGCGCGGGCAGCCGAAGCCGATCGAGGCCGTGATCGACCAGGCGTGGGACTTGGTGATTGCGCTCGATGATCGTCCCGGAGTGGACTGCCCGACACTGCCTGGCCGGCCACTCTATGCGCATTGGCGTATTCCCGGGCCAGTCGTCGACGGCAACAGCATGGGGTTTACGGAGGTCGTCACCGACCTGAGTCGACGGATCGACCTGCTGGTCGCGCTTCGGCCGGAACAGCTGCGTGCAGCGGTGCTTGATCAGCGGGCGCGGGCTGGCGACGACGTGAGGGTGGCGCAGCCGGCCTAGCGCCCGCTCAGGAGTGAACGGCGGCCTCGTCGCGCCAACGCACCGAGTGCCAGGAAACCCGGACCGACGAGCAGGGCAAGTGTCGACGGCTCTGGCACAACGTCACTGCCGCTGACAGCGCCACTGAACCCGATGCTGCTGAAGTCGAAGTCGGCGTCGAAGTCGCTGCAATTGTTCGAAACAACGTTGTTGTCCATCGTCACGGCACCGTTGAGCGCGATGGCTCGCCCGCAGAAAATGCTGGCGCCGGTCGTCAACGTGATGCTCTGGTCCGCGATGATGTTGCCCTTGAACGCGGTACCTGTCCCGAGCGTCGCAGAACTGCCGACCTGCCAGTACACTCCAGCCCCTTGAGCCCCATTGAGCACCGACACCGACGAGCTGCTTGCCGTCGTGAGCGTGCTTCCGATCTGGAATACGAAACGTCCACCAGGGCTGGCCAGAAAGTTGAGAAAGAGGTTGCCTGTCAACTGTGCAGACGACGAGAAGAAATACGTGCCTGGCGTCAACGTCATCCCCCCCAGGTCTTGACCCGACAAGTCGCTTGTGAAAGGCAGGCCGGCAAAAATGTTGAATGCCGTGAGGGCATCAATTTGCGCCTGCTGCGCGACGGCATCAGCCTGACGGATCGATCCGACGACGGTAAGGCCCCCCGTACTGGTGATCGATGTCCCTGGAAAGACCCCCAGATCGCCCTTGATGGTGGTCGGCCCGGTATTGGTGACCGTCGAGCCCCCCAAGACCCCGAATTGCTGCGCGGATCCCAGAGTGTTCTGCGCCCCGACCAGGGAAGGGGCGCACAGCATCATCGAAAGCGCGAGAACGGAAAACGGTACGACGCCAATGTTTGGGGGGGCCAGCTTCGCTTGCATGTTTCGCCTCCGGCGGCACTTCTACGGTTAGGTGTGGCCTTGTGGAGCGCACTCGCGTCCTCGGGCCCGATCCGATCTGGCCATCGCCACGCCCTCTATAGACGTACATACCAGCGGGTTGAGCACGGGGGCCATCGGCCCCTCGGCGACTATCCCGCCGCAATGCATTCACGCATCACCCGCTCCGGCACATCGGCAACAGCCCACGCCGGTCGGCCGACTTGGCGCGCCATCGCCGTCATCTTGGCCGACGCGCCAGGGATGAGCAACGCGTTGGCGAACGATTCGCCGTCGCGCGGGGCTGTGCGTCCGAGGTACACCGCCGCCGCGTAGCAGCCATGAGCGCGAGCTGGATGCAGCGTCGGACGAGGGAGCGCATTGGTTGCTACCTGGTGCGGAAGGAATCGGTGGTCATCGTCGGAACTGATACCACTCACCGGCCGTGCGCAACCCCTTGTGCGGCGGGGATGGCGCCGACCGGCAGATATTCTTATACTACCATTTAGTTGTATAAGAATTTTCCCGGGGGCTCCGATGATTGAACTCAGTGACACCAACGCGTCCGCCATCGCCGAACGATTCAAGGCGCTGGCTGAACCGATGCGGCTGCGGCTGCTGCAGGTGCTCCGCAGCGGCGAGTGCTCGGTCGGGGAGCTGGCCGAGCATACCGGTGGTGGCCAGGCCAACGTCTCGAAACACCTGCAGGTGCTGCTGCAGCAGGGGTACGTGGACCGCCGCAAGGAGGGCACCACCAGCTGGTATCGCATCACCGACCCACAGGTTTTCAAGATTTGCGAGCTCGTCTGCGGCGGGCTGGAAAAGGAGCTCGATCGCAAGCGGAAGCTCCTCCGGCGCCGGAAGTAACGCTCAACCCTGTTTGGGCTGACACCCGCAGAGTCGCGCCCGACCGAGTATCCGCTCCAGCGGGCAGAAGCCGGTGAGACTTGACTGGAAGAGATTGAATCCCACGAAGGCGCTGAAGTAGAACCACGCGGGGTTTACCCAGACGCCCAGCGCCACCGATGCCATCACGAAAATTCCGGCGATCCGCCGGATCAGCGCGTCGTTGCACATTGTGATCCTCCATTGTTAGAAGAACGAGTCAATCGGCAGGACGGCGACGTGCAGCCGCTCGCCCGGGGGGAGTTGCGCCGTGCGGCAATGCGTGGCAGCCACTCCTGCCAGCGCGTCGTCCACCACGGAGAAACAGACGGTGACCTCGCCGGGCCAGGCTCGGGTGCCGGCACGCGGGCCGGTGAGGCCGTGGCCGTGGCCGCCCGCGAGTCGGGTGTGCCCCGGGACGCCGGCGGCGTCGAGCAAGGTGCTCACCCGGCCGGGATCAGCACCGCTATAGGTCAGCACGAGCATCTTCACGTTGTGGTTCCCTCCCGGCGCCGCAGCTCCCAGTAGAGCAGCGGCACGACCACCATGGTGAGCAGGGTGGCCACGATGGCGCCGCTCATCAGCGCGACCGCGAGCCCCTGAAAAATCGGGTCGAGCACCATCACCAGCCCGCCAATGACCACCGCCGCCGCAGTGAGCGCGATCGGCCGGAACCGTACCGCTCCCGCCTCGAGCACCGCCTCGCGCAGCGGCAGGCCGCGCGCCTCGGCGAGCTGGATGAAGTCCACCAGCAGGATCGAGTTGCGCACAATGATCCCCGCCAGCGCAATCATCCCGATCATCGACGTCGCGGTGAAGAAGGCGCCGGAGAGCGCGTGCCCCGGCAGGATGCCGATGAGGGTGAGCGGGATCGGCGCCATGATGACGAGCGGCACCTTGAACGACTGGAACCACCCCACCACCAGGACATAGATCAGCACCAGCACCGCGGCAAAGGCGAGGCCGAGATCGCGGAAGACCTCGATGGTCACCTGCCACTCACCGTCCCACTTGAGCGCCGTCTCGTCCAGCCGATCGGGCGCCACCGCGTTGTAGCGGGCAATGGTGGCACCATTCACGTGCACGGTGTCGAGCGCACGGTTCATCGCGAGGATGGCATACACCGGCGATTCGATCGAGCCGGCAACATCACCCGTGACGTAGATCACCGGGCGAAGATTCTTTCGCATCCGGAGGGGTGAACGCGTGGTGGATTCCACGGTAACAAACCGCGCCAGCGGCGTGGGACCCCTCGTGGTGGCCACCGGTACCGCAAGCAGCGCCTCGACGCCGCTCCGATCGGTCAGGCTGAGCCGCGGCACGATGACCACCCCCTCGCGTGCCGTCGGCACGCTGACGAGCCCGGCGTCGGCACCCGAGAGCGCCAGCGTGAGCACCTGCGCCACCTGCTCCACCGTGACACCCGCTTCGGCGGCGCGCACCCGATCCACCCGGAAGAGGCGTTGGGCCTGGGGTGCCTCCACGGTCCAGTCGACATCGACCACGCCCGGCGTCGACTCCATTACCGACTTGACCCGCGCCGCGGCGGCGAGCCGGGTGCTGTCATCGGCGGCGTAAATCTCCGCCACCAGTGTCGAGAGCACCGGTGGGCCCGGTGGGATCTCGGCGATCTTCGCGTTGGCGCCGAAGCTACGCGCAATCGAATCAACGGTCGGCCGCACCGCCACGGCGATGGTGTGGCTCTGGCGGTGACGATCTCCCTTGGGAAGGAGATTCACTTGCACGTCGGCGACATTGGCGCCGCGGCGGAGGAAGTAGTGCCGCACCAGGCCATTGAAGTTGAAGGGCGCCGCAGTGCCGGCGTACGTCTCGGTGCTGACGACTTCGGGCACGGTGCGGAGGTATGCTGCCACCGCGCCGGCTGCAGCGTTGGAGGTCTCGAGGGTCGCTCCTTCCGGGAGGTCGAGCACCACCTGGAACTCCGACTTGTTGTCGAAGGGGAGCATCTTGACCTCGACCAACTTGATGGCCACGAGTCCCATCGAGAGGAGGAGGAGCACACCGATGCCGCCGTAGAACGCGGCACGGCGGCGCGGGATGTCCATCAGCGACGTCATCACGCCGGAATAGAAGCGTGCGAAGCGGGTGACTGATTCCGGTTCGTGCGCGCGATCGGGCATCTGCGACCCGGCGGGTGCGTGGCCCTTGAGCAGTCGGAGTGCGAGGTACGGCGTGATGATGAACGCCACCGCGAGCGAGGCAAGCATCGCTGCGGAGGCACCGATCGGAATCGGCCGCATGTAGGGGCCCATCAGCCCCGAGACAAACGCCATTGGCAGGATGGCGGCAATGACCGTGAACGTGGCGAGGATGGTCGGGTTGCCGACCTCGTCCACGCCCTCGACCGCCGCCACGTCGGGAGTGCGATCTCCCATCTGCATATGCCGGTAGATATTCTCGACGACCACGATGGCGTCGTCTACAAGGATGCCGATCGAGAAGATGAGCGCAAAGAGGGTGATCCGGTTGAGAGAATACCCGAGCGCATAGTAGACGAAGAGCGTCAGCCCCAGCGTGACCGGCACCGCCACCAGCACCACCAGCGCCTCGCGCCAGCCGAGGAA
>JANMSC010000453.1:0-5667 GCA_031388885.1 Gemmatimonadales bacterium
CGGCGCCCTGGGAAAAAGCGTGTCAGGGAGCTGGACCTACGAGTACACTCGTCCCGAATACCCGGCACGCAACGTGATCGGCATTCTGCCGGGGTCCGATCCAGTGCTCAAGCACCAATACGTGCTGATCGGCGCGCACAACGACCATATCGGCATGGTGCGCGGCACCCTCAAGCCCGAGCACGACTCGCTCCGGGCGTTCAACAAGGTGCTCAAGCCGCAGGGCGCCAACGACCGGGTCGCCCTCGACTCGGTCACGACGGCGCAATGGCAGCGCATCAACGCGCTGATCGCCGACGCCCGCAAGGTTCGCCCGGCGCGAATGGATAGCGTCAACAACGGCGCCGACGACGATGGGTCGGGCACCGTGGTGCTGCTCGAGATCGCCGAGCGGATGACGAGTCAGGCGGCCCCGAAGCGCTCGATGATCTTCATGTCGCACACCGCTGAAGAAAAGGGCCTCCTGGGGTCGTTCTGGTGGACCGATCACGCCACTGTGCCCCGCGACTCGATCGTCGCCGCGCACAACATGGACATGCTCGGCAAGGGGCGCGTGACCGATGTGCGCTTCGGCGGCCCCGCGTCGGTCCAGATGCTGGGCAGCCGCCGGCTTTCGGCGGAATTTGGTGACGTGATCGACTCACTCAACGCGGTGCGCAGTGAGCCGATGGTGATCGACTACTCGTGGGACCGCACCAACGCCCTCAACCGCTTCTGCCGCAGCGATCAGGTGAGCTACTTCCGCTTCGCGATTCCGGTGACGTACTTCTCCCTCGGCTACGCTGTGGACTATCACATGCCGACCGACGAGCCGCAGTACATCGACTATGACCACGGCGCGCGGGTCGGTCGCTTCGTCGAGGAGATCGCGCGCACGGTGGCGAACCGGCCGCTGCGGTTGAAAGTGAACCCGCCCAATGAGCGGGACATGTCGGCGAGGTGTGGATTCTGAGACGTACACGAGAAGCGAGAGGCGAGAAGCGAGAGGCGAAAACAGCTACTGGCCCGGCGACCACGGCTTCGGCACACGGCTAACAGTACATTCTCGCCTCTCGCCTCTCGCCTCTCGTGCTTCTGCTACATCCGCCGCAATATCCAACTCCGCTTCCAATTCATCCGTCCCGGCCGGAACGTCGGGTTGCTGGTGCGCGGGTGTGGCAAGATCGCGGCGAGCGTCGCCGCCTGGTCGCGCGTGACACGTGCCGCAGAACGACCGAAGTAGAACTGACTCGCCGCTTCGACACCCCACACCTCGTCGCCGAGCTCAACCGTGTTCAGGTAGAGCTCGAGAATCCGGTCTTTGCTGAGCCAGAGTTCGAGGCGTGCGGCCGTGACCGCTTCCTTCACCTTGCGCAGCGGGTTACGTGACGGCGACAGGTAAAGGTTCTTGGCCAGCTGCTGCGTGATGGTGCTGGCGCCACGGAGCTTGCGGTCGCTGGCCCAGGTCCGCTCGATGCCGCGCAGCATGCCGCCTCGATCGCGACTGTTCATCAGGTCGAACGAGTCGCGGGTGTATCCGAGCGCCTTGCGCAGCTCGACGAAATCGAACCCGGAATGCTCGTAGAAGCGGTGATCTTCGCCGACGAGTACAGCGCGGTGGAGCGAGGGCGCGATGCGTTCGAGTGGTACCGGGTCGTAGCGTCGCTTGCGAGCCGCCACCGGGTCGGCGTGACGGCGCATCGCCTGGAATGAGGTCTCACGCGGAAAGGTGACGGCATACCAGAGCGGCGGGGGCCAGACGAAGAAGAGCCAGAAAACGAAGGCCCCCGCGACGACGCCGATCCCGCGGAGGACGCGCCGTTTCCGGCGCGGTTCAGGTTGGTCCACGTCCTGAAGGGGGAGCGAGATATCGCAGCACGGTTCGAACAAACTGCATCGTTGGAACACTTTGACGCGATTCGGGGATGGTGATCAGTTTGGCCACGGAATCCTGGAGCACGGCGGTATCGACGCGTCCATCGAGGGTGAGATAGTACGTCCCGGTCCGACGTCCCTGCGCGGTCATCGTCATCTGGCGTCCCGACTGGCTGCCCCGACCGAGTTGCTCGAAGTCTTCCCGCAACCGGATCGGGATGACGGTGAGGCCATCACGGGTGGTTCGCTCTCCGCTGCTCCATCGCGACGTGCGCTGTTCGGTGGTGCGAAAGATGTCGACCCGGGCAGGGCCACTGGAAGAGTCCGTCCACGACTGGTTCGGCCGCACGATACCGCTCACCAGTCGCGGGAGCATCGTTCGCACGGTGTTACCGAGCTCCTCGGCGAGCGGCGTGCCGCGTGAGGCCTGCAGGGCATCGACCCGCCCATTGCTGTTGACGCGCCCGGTCCAGATGGTGCCGATCACCTCGTTGGCCGCGTCACCGAGCGCTGGGCGGAGCGTGAAGTTGTCGAGGCGGACCCGGATTGCACCGGGAGTCAGGGTCAGGAGGAACCGCGCATTGTGCCCTTGGCGCTGGATCTGCGTTGCCCCGCCGGGCAGGGTGATCACCAGCGAGTCGTCGCGATCGACCGTGACCACGGCGGTCCAGTCTCGACGGATTGCAACGGCGCCGCTGGCGGCCGGGCGATTAGGCGACGGAGCAGGGGTCGGCTCGGGAGCGGTGCTCCCGGCGCATGCGGCCAGTAGGGCCGGAAAAGTGAGAGCTGCCAGGCGCCGGGTGCACATTGAATCTCCTGGAACGTGGAACGCCGAATGTTGGGTACGCAAGGCGACGCCGGGCCAGCTCCCAAGCGCACGCCCGCCGCCGGTCGAGCCCCGGCGGCGGGCGAATCTACACACGACGGAGCGGTGTCGTTACGGCAGCGCCGTAATCGACACGGTGGTGGTTCCGACCATCGAGATCGGATCGGGCACCTGCGCGGCAATAATCGTGGCGTCCATCCTGGTAGAGACCAGGGCCTTCGACGCGGGCCCCTTCACCGACGTGGTCACGGTGGTCGTCCCCGCCTGCTTCGACGAGATGCTGACCTGCCCGCCACCCTGCTCGGCGTTCATGGTGCCCGTCAGCGCGCCTTCGAGATTGTACGCGTCGCCGTCGAGCGACACGACCTTCCACAGCGTCACGGTCGACCCGGTCTGCGTGCTCGCATCGGTCGAAGTATCGACCTTGGTCGTGTCGGTCCAGGTGTCGCCAGCCTTCATGCCCGCCTTGGCGCCGGGAAATAGCAGCGCGATTCCTTGCTGCACCATGCCGACGGGCATGTTGCCTTCAATCGATGGCTTCATCGGACCCTTGATCTTGCCGTCGACGATGTAGAGATGGAACACCGCGCCCCTGGCGCCGGCCGCGGCATCGGGTTGAAACTGCTGTGCCGCCATGCCCGTCGGGGTCAGCGTCATTGAATCGATCACCACGTGAGCGAGCTGCCCGCCACTGGTGTCGCTCATGGTCACAGTAATCCACGCGGACGACGTCACGTCGCTGGGCATCTTTCCCTGGCCCATCGCAGTCAGGTCGATTTCCTGCACCGTCTTTACGTCGATCTTGAAGCGCATCGGCGCGGATACGTTCGGCGAAACACCCGCCATCGTCGCCAGCACCAGAAGACCTGCGAGCATGCAAACCTCTTGAGTAGTCGGGCCCATCGCGGGCCCTGGGGTAGTCACCCGCGCCACCGTGCAGCGGCGCGGGACGGGTCGGACCGTAAGCCGAGTTCTGTTCCGACCGACTCGCGCCGGTGGGATGATCATCTATCTGGGACGCCCGTCACCGGACGCCTCGTGCAGCCTACCCGTGGCTCCAGCGGTGCGGGCCGCACCTCGCCACCTATTTGGCCTTGCTCCGACCGGGGGTTACCAAGCCACTCACCGTTACCGGGAGTGCGGTGGGCTCTTACCCCACCGTTTCACCCTTACCTGTGTCCCTCGCTTGCGCTCAGGATCATCGGCGGTCTGTTCTCTGTTGCCCTGTCCGTCGCCTCGCGGCGCCCAGGCGTTACCTGGCGGTCTGCCCTGTGGAGCTCGGACTTTCCTCGACCCGGGTTGCCCCGAGCCGCGATCATCACGTCCTACCCGTGAGCCGAAGTTAGCAGCCCGGCCCTGTACGCGTGATCCCGCGCCGCGGTGTCACCGATAGCCCGCCGGCGGGATTGAGGGCCGGTTGAGCGGTCGGCGCGACTATAACGCCGACCCCTCACCAGAGGTTCGCGTTATGGCTGCCACCCCAACGATTGCCGCGGTGCTCGACCCCCTCGAGCGCTCCCGTGTGGACGCTGCCGGCAACGGCTGCTTTGCGCTGATTCACCGTGAGACCGTACGCGACGCGCTCCGGGTGGTGCGCGAGCGGCCGGTTGACGCGGTACTCGTGTCGTTACGCCGCTGCGCTGGGGAAGCACCCGCCCTGCTCGAACAGTTCTCGCGAGCATTTCCTGCGATTCCCACGGTGGCACTGATGACGCATCACGAGCCGGCGGACGCCGAGGCATTGCTCCGCCTGGGAGCAACTGGTGTGCGTCAGGTGGTGGACGCGACCGACGCCACCGGCTGGCGTCGGCTGCGCGAACTGTTGAGTGCACCGCCAGTCGAACGCGCGCTGATGATTCTCAAGCCGGTGATGGAAACACTCGGACCACTCTCGCCGGGGTCGCGCCGGTTCTGGGAAGAACTGGTGCGTGCCGCGCCCGAAACGACCACGGTGCGGGTGTTGGCTGACGCGCTCGCCATCACGCCGTCAACCCTGGTGTCGCGCTTCGGACGCGCGGGCTTGCCGAGCCCGAAGGATCACCTTGTGGCCGTGCGACTCTGTCATGCGGCGAAGTTGTTCGACGAAGGGGATCTCACTGTGGCCGATGTCGCGTATCGTTTGGACTACGCATCACCGCAATCATTTGGCCGTCACCTGCGCGTCGTGCTAGGCATCACGCCGAGTGAGTTTCGGGCGCGCTTCCCGTTCTCGATGGTGCTGGAACGGTTTCTTGATCGGCTGGTGCGACCGTATGCGGACACATGGAAGGGGTTCAAGCCGTTGGCCCCGGGAAGGGGGTGAATCAGCCATCAGCCGTCGCAGCTGCCGCCGTCACGCGGCAGGATGCACGTCCTGAGCGAAGCCCCCCGCCCTGAGCATCGCGAAGGGAAGGATCGATCGAAGCAGCGCACCGCGATCGCCACCGCTTGATGCCCGGGCGGCAGTGATTAGCTTAGTTCGATAACCTTAGTCTACTGAGATCTCCATGCTGACCGTGAACATGCACGACGCCAAAACCAACCTGTCCAGGCTGGTGGCCCAGGCCGTCAACGGCGAAGCGTTCCTGATCGCCAAGGCTGGCAAGCCGCTGGTGCGTGTCTCGGCTATTGATACTCCCGAGCAGCCGCAACGGCTCGGTTTCCTGAGCGGAGAGATTGCGGTCCCGGACGACTTCAACACGATGGGTGAGAAGGAGATCGCGGCGTTGTTCGGGGGTGGTGCGTGAAGTTCTTGCTGGACACCCAACTGCTGCTCTGGGTGGCCGGCCAGCCCGACCGACTTTCTGCAGCAGCGCGCAATGTTCTCGCAAGCGCACGCAACGAATTCCTGTTCAGCGCCGCCAGCATCTGGGAAGTTGCGATCAAGCACACGCTGGGACGCGCAGACTTTCGTGTTGATCCGCGTCTCCTGCGTCGCGGCCTGCTCGACAACGGTTACGTCGAATTGGCCATCACCAGCCAGCATGCGGTGAGCATCGATGCATTGC
>JANMSC010000455.1:0-2090 GCA_031388885.1 Gemmatimonadales bacterium
GGGTGAAAACGGTCGTCGTACATTCGATCTAGCGCACCGCAGCCCTCACAGTGTTCGGGCAGCGGGTGCTGCACCCTCACCTCCGGGTTGACACAACCGAGCGCTGGAACACAACGGATGGTGACTTTACCATCACGACTGAGGAACCAGTTGCATGGACTCAGACATGTCCGTTACGCTGCGGCTGTATTTGGCGCAGGTTAGGCCTTTAGGGAACTGGTCCGAACCTCCACCAGAAATAATGAATAAATAAAGAACGCGTCGTGCTTCCAAGCGGAGGAACGAACGTCGTTCACATGCTGCGTTTGATCGGGCAATGGTTTAGGGGGGGGCTATGCGCGCGCTTGGATTCGAAAAAGACAAGAACCGTTCATCTGGAAACCGCAATACGCTAGACGCCCGCCCGCCTTTCCGGCGCAAGGCACTCATTGAGGCCATGGAACCGCGGCTGCTGCTGTCGGCCGATCCGATGGTGTCGAGCGCCGCTGGCTTGTACACGGCCACTTTCGCGGGCACCGATGATGTGGTCGGGATCGAGCTGGTGTCGAACGCGGCGAGCGGCGTCATCGTCGATCTCACGTACATCGACAATGCGTCGGTGCTGACGAAGTTCACGTTGGGCGATGCGGCCAATGGCGTCCTAGGCCTGGATGTCTATGGTGGCGACGGCAATGACCGTTTCACCGCCGATGCGCTTGGCCTGGGCATTGCGCTAAGGTTCTACGGCGGCAGCGGCACCGATACCCTGATCGGACCGGATGTCGATACGGCGTGGACCATCACCGGTGCCAACACCGGTTTCGCCGCTGGCATCACGCTTTTCGACAGCGTCGAGAACCTCACTGGCCGCAGTGGTGTCGACGAATTCACCCTGCAGGGCGCTGCTGCTTTGATCAGCGGCCAGATCGACGGCGGCAACGACGACGATCGGTTGATCGGCCCCGACACGGCGAACGCCTGGCGCGTGACGGGCACCGATGCCGGCAGCTTGAACGCGGGAGCCGCAAGCGGCTTCGCCATCTTCGTTGCCATGGAGAAGATCAGCGGCGGCAGCGGCGATGACGTGTTCACGCTCGCCAGCGCAGACTCGATTAGCGTTGAGATTGCGGGTGGGGCCGGCGCCGATACCCTGATCGGGTTCGACGCCGACAACAAATGGATCTTGTCGGGTCCAGCAGGGGCTGGTTCGCTCAACGCCATCGCAGGCAGCGCGCGCGCTTTTACCGGTATCGAGAACCTCAGCGGCGGCGCGGCCGACGACGAATTCAAGATCGTTGGCGCCACGGCCGCGCTCAGCGGCGTGCTCGACGGCGGCGTGTTCGATATCGATGCGCCGACGGTCAACACCCTCGATTACTCGACCCGCGGCGCCGCCGTCAGCGTCAACCTTGAGACCGGCGCCGCGACCGGGTTCACCGTTCCGTTCTCGCGCATCACCAAGGTGGTGGGCAGCAGCGCCATCGACACCCTGACCGGCCCGGTGCCGAGCTTCGACCAGACCCTGTGGCGGGTCACCGGCGCCAACGCAGGCACGGTCGACGACACGGTCTTCGAAAGCTTCGAGAACCTGACCGGGCAGAACAACACCAACGACGCGTTCATCATCTCCGGCAGTGTCACCGGAACGGTCAGCGGCGGCACCGGCGGGCTTGACGGGTTCGCGGTCGGTTCGTCCAGCCTAGTGGCGTACCAGTCGGCTGCGGCCGACGCGGCCGGTAGTTTCAGCGGCGTGACCTTCGCCGGCATGGACCCCTACGACCCGCGCAGCGGCGACGACACCCACCGGGTCATCACCGGCACGCTGTTCGACCGGAACATGATCGTCGCCTCGTCAGGCGCCGTCCTGACGGTGAGCTTCGCCAACCTGACGTTCAGCAACGGTACCGACAGCTTCGACTTCGCGATCCCGACCGGCTCGCTGACCCTCGCGACCGGCACCGGCGACGACGAGATCCTTGCTACCTTGCCAGGCTCGTTCACCGGCGCGCTGCTGACCTACGACGACGGCGAGCTGATCGGCACGCTGGCCTCCGGCGACGACACCGTCGTCGTGGCCAAGACGGGCGTGTCCAGCGACGACGGCCTGCTCA
>JANMSC010000483.1:0-1843 GCA_031388885.1 Gemmatimonadales bacterium
AACCGCGAACGCGTCGCTGATCCGGGAGCGCGAGCTGAATCCGGAGATGCCGCAGGACCTGCACCGTGCATCCCATGCGTACGCCCT
This sequence comes from Gemmatimonadales bacterium, assembly GCA_031388885.1. Taxonomy (GTDB): domain Bacteria; phylum Gemmatimonadota; class Gemmatimonadetes; order Gemmatimonadales; family GWC2-71-9; genus Palsa-1233. The sequence goes on from JANMSC010000483.1 coordinate 88, forward strand.
TCGTGGTCCGCGAGCGCCAGGTTAGTTTTCGTTCCCACTCCCCTGGCTGCACTCAGTCATGTAGACGAGTCGGGATCGGGCGTAACCGAAGCGCGTCGCAAAGCAGTTTTCTGCGGACACGCTGCGTGCCGTCGACCTTAGTAGCCACGATGTCGCGGTCGCTCGTCAGGAACTCGTCATCGTCGATCCATGCCAGCATCAACAGCGCGGCCAGGAGTCCGGTGCTCCCCGCAAGAACTGGATGACGTCGTGCTGCGACGCAGAGCCGTGTCCTTGACTCTATCGTCCTATAGTTATATAGTTCAGGCATGTCTGATCTAGTTCCTGCCTCGCTCATCGAACACGTCGCCGAACGCTTCCGCGTCCTGGGCGACGCCACCCGCCTCTCCATCCTGCGCCTCCTGCTTGAGCGCGGTGAGCTGAACGTCGGCGAAATCTGCCAGGCGCTGGAGAGTAACCAAGCCAACATCAGCAAGCACCTGCGGACGCTCTCGATGGCCGGCATTGTCGCCCGCCGACGGGACGGCACGGCTGCCTACTACAAGATTAGTGACCCCAGTATCACCAAGCTCTGTGACGTCGTCTGCAGTCGCCTGATCCTCCAGGCTAAGGAAGACGCCAAGACCTTCGCCATAGCCTGAGTCCCCGGACGGCCAGTGGCCGTACTTTGTCTGGCCGATATATCGCTATATAGTCAAGGAGTTATCAATGTCACGCTCTTCAGCCCCTTTGGCCAACATCGGCCGCGCTGCACACGGTCACAGGTTCGCCGTCATCATTGGCTGGACGATCCTCGCCTTGGGCCTGGGCTTGTTTGCGCCGCGCCTTGAGAACGCTCTTTCCGGCGCCATGTGGGAAGTGAACGGCAGTGACTCGCTCGCGGCTCGTCAGGTCATCGAGCGCGAGTTCGGCGGCTTCTCTTCGCAGTCCGCGGTCGCTGTCATCCACAGCGCAAGCCTCCAGGCAAGCGATCCGCAATTTCAGGCGAAGGTCGAACAGGCCACCGGCATCTTCGGCGCAGAGCCGGCGCTCGCACCCACGGCGCCACCGCAGGTCAGCCAGGACGGGCACACGGTCATGCTGCAGGCCGGCTCGCTCGTCGATCCGACCGAATCGGTGCGTGCGGCCGAGCGCGTGTCCGGCCCGATCGGCAAACTCAGCAGTGGCAACGTCACGGTTGCACTCACGGGTTCTCCCGCCTTCTGGGCCGACTTCAACGCCGTTAACCGGGACGGCATGATGAAGGCGGAGTTCATCACTTGGCCCGTGACCGCCATCATCCTCGTGCTGGCCTTCGGGACGCTCGCCGCCGCCGGACTACCGCTCATCCTGACGGCCGCAGGCCTCGTCAGCTCCATGGGAATCCTCTTCGGCGTCACGCAGTACACCGACCTTTCGATCTGGACGCTGAACTTCGCGATGATGTTCGCGCTCGCTCTGGGTATCGACTACGCGCTGTTCATCGTCAGCCGCTTTCGCGGCGCCCTCGCTGCCGCGCCGGACGACGTGGAAGGAGCCGTTGGCGTCACGATGGATACGGCGGGCAAAGCCGTGCTGTTCAGTGGCCTCACCGTGCTCATCAGTCTCTCGGCCGTGCTCCTCGTACCGATCCCGGCCTTCCGGTCGATGGCGGCCGGCATGATGTTGTCGGTAGGGTTCGTCTTGCTCGCCGCCCTGACGCTGCTGCCGGCGATCCTGGGTCCCGGTATCAACCGCTTCGCCCTGCCATGGCACCACGTGGGTGAGCACCGCAGCC
>JANMSC010000008.1:0-11424 GCA_031388885.1 Gemmatimonadales bacterium
CGCGCCGCTTTCATCAGTTCGACCGTTCGCCACACCCCGAGGTCATCGAAGTGATCATCGGGCCTGGTACGCGCAAAGTGCGTCAGCGCTGCAGCGGTCTCGCCGCGATCGTAGAGAATGTTGGCGAGATAGATGCGGGGCTCGGTGTAGTCGCTCTCGAGCTCGAGTGCCCGTCGCAACCAGTAGTACGCGTCGGCGTCCATGCCCAGACGGTGCGCGGTATAGCCGAGCGAGGCGGCGATCTCGGGCGAATGGCCGTGATGTGCGTGCGCCCGTTCGAAGAAGCGCCTGGCTTCCACGAAGAACCCTTCGCGGAAGAGTGCGCGCCCGACCTGCAACATCAGCTCGTGGTCATCGTCGAAACCGAGGTCGAGAATCGTGCGGAACGCCCGGAGCGAGCCTTCGATGTGTCCGATCACGAGCAGCACTTCGCCGAGTCCAGCGAGCGCGTCCTCGTGTTCGGCGTCGAACATCAAGGCAAGTTCAAACGCCTGCTTGGCCCACGCGTATTCCTCTCGCGCGAGCTGGGCGTAGCCGGCACCAACGTGAAGTTCAACTGCCTGAGGGTAGAGCGTGATCCCGTCGCGAAGGAGTGCGAGGGCGTCGTCGTAGCGACCTTCATTGTAGAGCTGGTGGGCCTGGTCATCGAACTCATCGGAGCTGAGAAAGGGCTCCGTCATGGGCAGGACCTCCCGGTGGGTTACTGGTAATCTAAGAGAGTGCCGCGCCCGCGAAAGGCGTACCAGACATCAACGACCCCACATCACCCCAGATACGGATATCGCCAATCGACCGGCGGATTGCCGACCTCCTTGATGGTGCGCGGCGAGACCCACCGCACGAGGTTGAGGATGCTACCGGCCTTGTCGTTGGTGCCACTGGCTCGACCTCCGCCAAACGGCTGCTGCCCTACCACCGCGCCCGTGCATTTGTCGTTGACGTAAAAGTTGCCCGCGGCGTGACGCAGGGCGACGGTGGCCTGACGAATCGCCGAGCGGTCGCGCGCGAACACCGCACCGGTGAGGGCGTACGCGGTGGCGCCGTCGACCAGCCCCAGCACGTTGTCCCACTCGGCGTCATCATAGACGTACGCGGAGAGGATCGGACCGAAATACTCCTCGGTCATCATCGGATGCCGCGCGTCGGTTATCTCCGCGAGCGTGGGGTGGACGAACCAGCCTTCGCTGCGGTCAGTCGTGCCCCCTGCCACGATTCGCACCTTCGGGTCACGCTTCGCGCGCTGCAACACATCGTCCAGCTTCTTGAACGATCTCTCGTCGATCACCGCGCCGCAGAACACCGAAAAATCGGCCGGGTCGCCGACCTTGATGCTCGCGATCTCGGCACGCATCCGTTCAGACACTTCGGGCCAGAGGGAGCGCGGGATGTAGCAGCGCGACGCCGCCGAGCATTTCTGGCCCTGGTACTCATACGCACCGCGGATCAGCCCGGTCACGAGCGCTGGCACGTCGGCGCTGGCGTGCGCGAGAATGAAGTCCTTGCCACCGGTCTCGCCCACGATGCGCGGATACGAACGGTACCGATCAAGCCTGGTACCCACGCCCTGCCAGAGCGAGCGGAAGACACTGGTCGATCCGGTAAAATGAATGCCGGCGAGGCGGGGATCGTCGAGCGCCACCTCGCTGATCGCCGCCGCGTTGCCTGGCACGAACTGGATCACGCCCGGCGGAAGTCCGGCCTCGATCAGGATCTGGTAGACGAACCAGTTCGAGAGCGACGCCGTTGCCGCTGGCTTCCAGACGACGGCGTTGCCGAGGAGTGCCGGCGCGGTCGGAAGGTTGCCACCGATCGCGGTGAAGTTGAACGGCGTGATCGCGTAGATGAATCCTTCGAGTGCACGGTGCTCAAGCCGATTCCACGCGTTCGGGCTGGAGATCGGTTGCTCGTGCATCAACCGCTCGGCGTAATGCACGTTGAAGCGGAAGAAGTCGATCAGTTCGCACGAGGCGTCGATCTCCGCCTGATGCGGCGTCTTGCCTTGTCCGAGCAGGGTTGCGGCGTTGACCCGCGCGCGCCACGGTCCGGCGAGCAGATCGGCGGCGCGGAGGAATACGGCGGCGCGGTCGGTGAACGACCAGTTTTCCCAATCACGCTGCGCCTGGCACGCGCCGTCGATCGCGGCGCGCACGATCGCGGGGGTCGCCTGCTGCACCGTGGCAAGATGATGCTGGTGGCGTTGCGGCGAGGTCACGCGGATCGTCGTGTCACCGTGCAGCTCGCACCCGTCGATGACCACGGGGATCTCGGTCACCGCCCCGCCGACGTCGCGAATCGCAGCGTGCAGCGAGGCCCGCTCGGGCGAGCCCGGCGCGTACCCCAGCACGGGCTCGTTGTATGGGGCCGGAATATTCGGAATGCCGTTCATGTGGGACTCCCTGCACACGTGGTCAGCCAGCCGGAAGGGTAGGCCGACCCCCGACGCCGAACAAGCTGACCGCCGCTGGGCGGTGCGTGTACCTTTGCCGCATGCTTGCCGGCTTGGCCCGCGCCACCACCCTCGACATCGTGCTGGAGATTCCGATGCGCCGTCTCGCCGTTCTCGCACTCCTCGTGACCGCCGTCGCGTGTCGACAATACGACTCGGCCAAGTACGTCTCGCAGCAGGACGGGCTCATGCCGGCCGACGACTTTGCGAAGTACGGCCCTGAGCAGGCGACGGCCACGGCGATCGGGCGGGAATTCGCGCGGGCGGGGGCCGATTCAGCCGAGGCGTACGCCAAGGCCTCGTCGTTGGTGAAATCGGTGGGTGTGGATTCCGCCGGCCATCGGCTCGTCATCACGTTTGTCAGCGGTTGGGTCGCCCAGGTCAACCCGATCACCGACGGTAAGGCACCGGCCGACACACCGGGACTGCCGAAGTAGCCCCGATGGTGCCGCGCTCCCGCGCCCTTTGGACGATCGCCGCGGTCATGGCGTTCGTTGCGTTCCTCACCTGGTCCACGCTCTCGGCTCAGCGGGCCGAGTGCGAGGTCTGCGTCGAGTTCGGCGGGGGCCGCAGTTGTGCCAGCGCGTCGCACGAGAATGAGGACGAAGCGGCCCGATCGGCTCAGACGACCGCGTGCGGCCCACTGGCGAAGGGGATGAATGCCGCGATCGCGTGCGACAACCGGCCACCGGTGAGCCGGCAGTGTCGGACGAGGTAGGGGCGAAGCTTGCGTCGCCCGATTCGGGCTGATACGCTCGTACCCGATCACCTGACCCACATTACATTACCCGCTTCGGGTCGCGCAGCCACACCGCGATTGATAGCGATTCTCAATACTGGATGACTCAATGGGGCTCAGCGTAGTTGACCGTCAGATGGGGACGAAGATCGAGGTGCTCAAGGACCTCGAGGAGATCGTTCGCGAGCTGATGGAAGAACACGACCGGAAACGAGAGCTCTGGTTTCCGGTCGAACTCCTTGCCGCCCCAGAAGGCACCGACCCCGGCGAGCATCTGGCGACCCTCAAGGAGCGGGTCAAGGGCGTGCCGGATGCCTGCCGAGCGGCGCTTGCCTTGAACACCCTCACCGAAGAAGGCCTGCCCCACTTCCATCGGCTGCTGGCGATTCACCTCGGCGAAGATTCCCACTGGCGCAACTGGAACAATCTTTGGACCGCAGAGGAAGATCGCCACGGTGCAGTGCTGACCGATTACATGCGCGACACGGCAATCGTCGAGCAGCGCACCTTTGAGGTGCTCAAGTTCGAGTACATCAAGGCGGGATTCCACCCCGCATGGGACAAGGATCCGTACCGTGTCTTCGCGTACACCACGCTGCAGGAGCGCGCGACCCAATACTCGCACGCCAACACGGGGCGCGTGATCGGCGAGTACGAACCGCTCCTGGGCGGGATCCTCGCGAAAATCGCGATGGAGGAGGCGCGCCACTTTACATTCTATCGCCGGGTGTTCTCCGAGATCCTGGCGCGCGATCCCAACGAGGCACTGCGCTCGGCGTCGCTCGTCATGCCAGCGATCGACATGCCCGGGGTCACGATCCCCGGATTCAAGGAGTTCGCCGACGTGATTCGTCGGTCGGGCATCTATGGCCCGCGCGACTACCTCAAGATCGTGCAAGATCAGATCGCGCACTGGGGGCTCGATGCGCTCACCGGCCTCGACGAGATCGGACGCGCGGCCCAGGAAAAAATTCTCGCGATCCCCGACCGCCTGCGCCGCATTGCCGACCTGATAGACACACGCAGCCGGGGCAAGACGTTCGCGTTTGAAGTCGCGTTCTCGCGCGAATTCGCCATGGAGTAGGGGCGTGACGTTTCCGATGGTCGCCGCCTATGTCGAACTTGGCGCCCGCGTGCTGGTGGCGGGCGCCTTCGTGCTTGCTGGCACCGTCGCGCTGACCCACTGGGCAGTACGCAGTCGTCGGCTCAACGCGTTCAGCGGTTGGGCGCGTTTCGTCCGCGGATGGAGCGATCCGGTCATCAAGCCGGTCGAGCGCCGCGTCGTCCGCGCCGGTGCGAATCCGCAGGATGCACCATTCTGGCTGATCGGGCTGGTGATACTCGGTGGACTGGCACTGATCGCCCTGGTGCGCTGGTTGATCGGATTCGTCGCGAACATCCTGTATTCGGCCGAAAGTGGCGGGATGTTCCTGCTCCCGATGCTGGTGAGCTACGCCTTCGGACTGCTCATGGCAGCCATCCTGATCCGGGTCATCGCGTCGTGGTTCGGGATCGGTCGCCAGAACCGGTTGATGCGCGTCGTGTACGCCCTGACCGATTGGCTGATCGAGCCACTGCAGCGCATCGTCCCGACGCTGGGCCCGTTCGACATCACGCCGATCGTGGCCTACCTGTTGCTGTCGGTGACGAGGAAGTTGGTGCTGGGGGCGTTTTTTTGACAGCCGCGGCCGAACGGCCGCGGGATGGGCGCACGACCGACGCAAGTCGGGTCAGGCTATTCCATTGACGAGCATCCTGCCGCCTGACGGCGGCAGCTGATGACGTTATGTTTATTCGGCAGCATCACAATCGAATCCGTGGCGATTTGTCGCGACTTGCGGCCACGTTAAACAATCCGCTAAAACGCCGCCCGGTGGCGTCCGTCGATGCCATCGGTTCTGTGTTTTGAGGAGTAGCGGTGCCCGACCCCAATCACGCGCGCACCACGCGACTCGCCCGGCTCCCCGCCCTGCTCGCCGAGCGCATTCTCGTGCTCGACGGGGCGATGGGTACGATGCTGCAGCGCGAACGGCTGACCGAGGCCGATTATCGCGGTGAGCGGTTCGCGGGACATCCGAGCGACCTGAAGGGCAACCACGACCTGCTGTGTCTGACTCGCCCCGACGTCGTCCGCCGCATTCATGCCGCGTACCTCGACGCGGGCGCTGACATCGTCGAGACCAACTCGTTCACCGCAACCAGCATCGCGCAGGGAGAATACGGCACCAGCAGCGCAGTACACGACCTGAACGTTGCAGCCGCTCGCATCGCCCGGGAGGCCGCCGACCTCACCGAGACCATCGACCGACCCCGCTACGTGGCCGGCGTGATCGGACCGACATCCCGCACCGCGTCGATCTCGCCATCAGTCGATGACCCCGCCTTCCGCAATGTGACGTTCGCTGATCTGGCGCTGGCATACGGTGACGCTGCGCGTGGGCTGGTCGAGGGCGGCGCCGACCTGATTCTCGTCGAAACGATCATCGACACGCTCAACGCGAAGGCCGCGCTCTACGCCCTCGACACGGTTTTCACCGAACTCGGGTTCCGCCTCCCGATCATGATTTCAGGCACGATCACCGATCGCAGCGGGCGGCTGTTGTCGGGGCAGACAGCCGAAGCGTTCTGGATTTCGGTGGCGCATGCGAAGCCGCTGACCATCGGGCTCAATTGTGCGCTCGGGCCCGACCTCCTTCGCCAGTACGTGCACGACCTTTCGCGCAGCGCCGACACCTTCGTGTCGTCACATCCCAACGCGGGCCTCCCCAACGACCTTGGCGGCTACGACCTCGACGCCGACACGATGGCGGCCGAAATCGGCGTGTGGGCTCGCGACGGACTATTGAACATCGTCGGCGGGTGTTGCGGCACCACGCCCGACCACATCGTGGCAATCGCCGCAGCAGTGCACGGTGTGCCGCCTCGCCGTGTGCCCGAGCTACCGCCATACACCCAGCTCAGTGGCCTCGAGCCGTTCACGATCCGACCTGATTCGCTCTTCGTCAACGTGGGTGAGCGCACCAACGTCACGGGGTCGCGGCGCTTTGCCACACTGGTGCTCGACGGCCGGTACGACGACGCGCTCGAGGTGGCCAGGCAGCAGGTCGATGCCGGTGCGCAGGTGATCGACATCAACTTCGACGAGGGGCTGCTCGACTCCGAGGCTGCGATGTCGCGGTTCCTCCGTCTCATCGCGTCAGAGCCAGCGATCGCCAGGGTCCCGGTGATGATCGACTCGTCGAAGTGGAGCGTGCTCGAGGCCGGACTCGCCTGCCTCCAGGGCAAGGGGATCGTCAACTCGCTGTCGCTGAAGGAAGGCGAGGCCTCGTTCCTCGCACAGGCGCGCACCGTACGGCGTTACGGCGCGGCGGTGGTCGTGATGGCGTTCGACGAAGATGGGCAGGCGGAGTCGGTCGAACGGAAAGTGTCGATTCTCGAGCGCGCGTTTCGACTGCTGGTGGATGAAGTTGGCTTCGCGCCGAGCGACGTCGTGCTCGACCCCAACGTGTTTGCGGTCGGCACCGGAATCGAGCAGCACGCGGAGTACGGCACGGCGTTCGTCGAGGCGGTACGCGAGGTGAAGCGGCGCTGCCCAGGAGCGCTCACCAGCGGTGGCATCAGTAACGTGTCATTTTCATTTCGCGGCAACGACGCAGTGCGCGAAGCGATCCACGCGGTCTTTCTTGAGCGCGCCATCGCCGCCGGTCTCGACATGGGCATCGTCAATGCGGGGCAGCTCTCCGTGATCGACGATCTTGATCCGGAGTTGCGCGAGCGCGTTGCCGACCTGCTCTGGAATCGTCGTCCGGATGCCACCGAACGCCTGCTCGAGGTGGCAGAGGGTGCGATCTCGCGCGCGCAGGCACCCGGCGCCGACCTCGCCTGGCGCGACCTGCCGGTGAACGAACGCCTCTCGTGGGCGCTGGTTCACGGCACGGCCGACTTCGTCGAGGCAGATGTCGAGGAAGCGCGCGTCGCGGCGACGCGACCGCTCGACGTGATCGAGGGGCCGCTGATGGACGGGATGCACAAGGTTGGCGACCTCTTCGCAGCGGGTCGGATGTTCCTTCCCCAAGTGGTGAAGAGTGCCCGCGTGATGAAGCGCGCCGTGGCGAAACTGATCCCCTACCTCGAAGCCGAGCGCAGCACGGCGGGCGCACGCAGCCGCGGGCGGATTCTGCTCGCCACCGTGAAGGGCGACGTGCACGACATCGGCAAGAACATCGTCGGCGTCGTGCTCCAGTGCAACGAGTGGGAGGTGATCGACCTCGGCGTGATGGTGCCGGCGGCGAAGATCCTCGAGACCGCCGCGCGGGAGAACGTGGACCTCATCGGCCTCTCGGGGCTCATCACGCCGTCGCTCGATGAAATGGCGTTTGTGGCATCGGAGCTGGAACGCACCGGCTGCACGACGCCGCTATTGATCGGCGGTGCCACGACGTCGAAGGCACACACTGCGTTGCGGATCGCCCCGGCGTATTCGGCGCCGGTGGTGCACGTGCTCGATGCGTCACGCGCGGTGCCAGTGGCCGGTACGCTGCACGATCCCGCGCGGCGCACAGCGTTCGCCGCCGAGATCAACGCAGAGTACGCCCGGGTTCGAGCCGAACGCGAAGGCGAACACGAGGGTCCGTTGACGCCGCTTGAAGACGCGCGCGAGCGGCGTCTCGCGCCCGACCTGTCGATCGCGGTGCCGCAGCCGTCGTTTCGCGGCACGCGCATATTCGACGCATGGCCGCTCGCTGACCTGAGGCCGTACATCGACTGGACCCCGTTCTTCCGTGCATGGGAATTGAGCGGTAACTACCCCGCGATACTCGACGACCCGACGCACGGTGCGGCCGCTCGCGACCTGTTCGCCGACGCAGAACGGCTGCTCGATGAGATCGAACGCACCGGCGCCCTCACCGCGCGCGGAGTGATCGGATTCTGGGCGGCAGACTCAACCGGCGACGACATCACACTCTACAATGATGCCGCGCGAACCCAACCGTTGACCGTGCTTCACACACTCCGACAGCAGGGAGTACGAAAGGACGATCGTGCGCTCCTGGCGATGTCGGACTTCGTGGCGTCACGTGAGAGTGGCGTAAGCGACTTTGTCGGCGCATTTGCCGTCACCGCCGGACACGGCCTCGAGCAGTTGGTGCAGCGCGCGAAAGCACAGCACGATGACTACCAGGCGATCCTCGCATCGGCCCTGGCCGACCGACTTGCGGAGGCGTTCGCAGAGCGGATGCACGAGGAGGTGCGCCGCACTCACTGGGGCTATGCGCCCGGAGAGACGCTCGACCACGACGGCTTGCTGCACGAGCGTTATCAGGGGATTCGTCCGGCACCGGGGTACCCTGCGTGCCCTGATCACAGCGAGAAGGCCGCGCTCGCGTCGCTGCTCGACGCGGAGGCCAGCGTTGGCGTGACCCTCACGGAGAGCTTTGCGATGCTCCCCACGGCCACGGTCAGTGGTTGGTACTTCTGGCGACCGGAGGCACGCTACTTCGGTGTCGGCCGGATCGGACGCGATCAGGTCGAAGACTATGCGGCACGAAAGGGCTGGGAGGTGGCAACCGCCGAGCGCTGGCTTTCGCCACAACTTGGTTACCGGAGGGGCACGCGATGACCACCCTGCGACAGTTGATCGACGACGGTCGGGTCCATATCGTTGATGGCGCGATGGGCACGATGCTCTATCAGAAGGGCGCCTTCCTCAACGTCTGTTTCGACGAACTCGTGGTGCGGCAACCCGCGATGGTCGCCGAGGTGCATGCGGCGTACGTCGCGGCCGGGTCGGAGTTGATCGAGACCAATACGTTTGGTGCGAACCCGCTCAAGCTCGCACAGTATGGGCTCGCCAGCGACACCGAGGCGCTCAACGCTGCCGCGGCGCGGCTGGCACGCACTGTTGCTGGCGACCGGGTTGCGGTGCTTGGCGCGATCGGCCCGCTCGGCGTGCGGGTGGAGCCGTTCGGCGAGCTGGCACTGGCCGAAGCCGAGGCGGCGTTCGGGCGACAGGTGGACGGATTGCTCGCGGGTGGTGTCGACGGCTTCTGCCTCGAGACGTTTTCCGACCTCGACGAACTGCTTGCCGCTGTGCGCGCAGTACGGTCGCGCACCGGGTTGGCGGTGATGGCGGAAATGACCGTGGTCGAGGACGGGCGCACCGCGTACGGCACGACGCCTGAGACGTTCGGGCCGGCGCTCGCCGATGCCGGCATCGATGTGCTCGGCGTCAACTGTTCGATCGGGCCACAGATCGTGCTCGATACGATCGAACGCCTTGCGCGCACGGTTACCGTGCCGCTCGTGGCGCAACCCAACGCCGGGTTGCCGCGTGAAGTTGGCGATCGCAAGATCTACATGGCGAGCCCCGAATATGTCGCCGAGTATGCTCGGCGCATGGTCGAGGCGGGCGCCCGTTTTGTCGGCGGTTGTTGCGGTACCACGCCCGAACACATCCACGCGATCCGAGGTTTCGTGCGCCACGCCGACGCCATTCGGATCGGGTCGGTCAGGGCGGCTGCCGCCGAGGCGGCGCATGCGCCGCCTGGAATCTCAGCACATACGCTGGCCGACGTTCCGTCGGTTCCGTTGGCGGACCGTTCGCGCTTCGGTGCGAAGCTCGCGGCGGGCACATTTGTGCGAACGGTCGAGATCGTGCCGCCACGAGGCGTCGATCCAACGCCGATGCTGGCACAGGCACGCGCGCTCAGGGCAGCGGGACTCGACGCGGTCAACGTTCCCGACGGGCCGCGGGCGCAAAGCCGAATGGGTGCACTTATCTCGGGCATCCTGATCGAACGCGAAACCGGGCTCGAAGCGGTGGTTCACTACGCCTGCCGCGATCGCAACCTGCTCGGCATGTTGTCGGACCTGCTCGGCGCGTCGGCGGCGCAGTTGCACAACCTGCTCATCGTCACCGGTGATCCACCGAAGATGGGCCCGTATCCCGATGCGACCGCCGTATTCGACATCGACGCGATCGGTCTCACCAACCTGGTGACACGACTCAATCGTGGTCTCGATCCGGGAGGCAACCCGATTGGCGCTCCCACGCGCTTCGTGCATGGCGTCGGCGTCAACCCGACGGCACCCGACCTCGACCGGGAAATCAAGCGATTCGCGTGGAAAGCAGAGGCCGGGGCGTGCTTCGCGGTGACACAACCGGTGTTCGACTTGCGCCAACTGGAGGCATTTCTGCCGAGGGTCGCGCAGTACGGCGTGCCGGTGATCGCTGGCATCTGGCCGCTAGTGTCGCTGCGCAACGCGGAGTTTCTTGCGAACGAAGTTCCGGGTGTATCGGTGCCTCTCGCAGTGCTCGACCGGATGCGCAAGGCGAGTGACAAGGGCAAGGACGCAGCGCTGGCCGAAGGCGTGGCGATCGCGCGCGAGATGCTCGCAGCGGTGCATGGCGCGGTAGCTGGAGTGCAGGTCGCGGCGCCAATGGGAAGGGTTGAGGTGGCGTTGGAGGTGTTGGCGCCGTAGGAGTGCGAGCTCGTGGCTAAAGCCACTGGCAGAAAAGCGGCTGAAGCCGCAATACGCTCCGAGGTTTTAGCCTCTCGTTCTTGCCAAGCCGCGGCTTTAGCCGCGACGTGTATGCGATATATTCCGCCCGAACCCCGATTCCGGACGCTCCGATGACCACCACCACGACCACACCCCAGCCACTCTCCGTGCTCTCCGAAGAGGAGGAGCTCTTCCGGCAGACGGTCCGTGAGTTCGCCGAGGGCGAGATCGGTCCGCACGTGCATGAGATGGACGACCAGGCACGGATGCGCCCCGACCTCCTCGAGAAATTTTTCGAGCTCGGGCTCATGGGTATCGAGGTGCCGGAACAGTATGGCGGCGCTGGTGGGACCATCTTCCTCGCGACCCTCGCGATCGAGGAGATGGCGCGGGTCGATGCGTCGAGTGCGATCTATGTTGACGTGCACAACACACTCGTCAACAACGCGCTGCTTCGCTGGGGCAACGACGAGCAGAAGGCTCGCTACTTCCCGCGCCTGACGACCGACATGATCGGCGCGTTCGCGCTGTCGGAGCCCGCCTCAGGCTCGGACGCATTCGCCCTCGAGACGCGCGCAACGCAGGATGGCGACGCCTGGCTCCTCACCGGGCGCAAGTTCTGGATCACCAGTGGCGCCGAGGCGGGACTCTTCATCGTCTTCGCGAACATCGATCCGGCCAAGGGCTACAAGGGAATCACGGCGTTTCTCGTCGAACGCGAGTTCCCGGGATTCTC
>JANMSC010000045.1:0-8000 GCA_031388885.1 Gemmatimonadales bacterium
ACTCCGTCGTGGTTGCAGGCGACAATCCGAGGAACGGGGAGGTGAGCCGCATCCCAGTGATCCCAGGTCGGGACGTCAACTTCAAACGTCGCGTGGCCCGTCGCAAGCCCGTCGGCGTAGACCGCGCTCACCTGGCCCCAATCATTGGTCTGCATCGCCCGCAGTGTGATCACGAGCCGTCCATCGAAATCACTCCGTCAGTGGAAGTCCGCCATCAGCCACGGCGCCGGCGCACGGACGTGCCGAGCAGGGCCCCCATGATTCCACGGGCCACCACCCCGACGACGGTTCGTGCCATCGAAGATTTCAAGACTTTGTCGAGTGCGCTGGCCGGTTGCTTCGCAGCCCGTGCCCGCGTGCCCGTCGGCGCCACATCCCTTGGACGCGGCGTCGCGGCAGCCCTCGCCGCTCGCTCCGCGAGAATCTCTCGCGCACTCTCGCGGTCGACCGCCTTGGAGTACTCGCGAACTTGCGGCGATCGCGCCAGCTGCTGCGCCATGGCGGTGGCGCTCAGCGGACTCATGCTCGCCGCGGGTGGCACCATCATGGTCGCAAACGGTGGCGTCGGCGCTCCCGACGGAGTCAGCACCGTCACCAAGGCCTGACCAGTGCCGAGCGATGTGAGGATTCGCTCGACGTCATAGAACGCGGTCTTTGGGAACGTACGAGCAGCGGCTCGCATCGCCTTCTCGTCGTCGGGCGTGAACGCGCGCAATGCATGCTGTACCCGGTTCCCAAGTTGCCCAAGCACGTCCGCCGGAATGTCCTTCGGGCTCTGCGTCACGAAGTACACCCCCACGCCTTTCGAACGAATCAGGCGCACCACCTGCTCGACCTGGTCACTGAACGCCTTGCTCGCATCGTCGAACAGGAGGTGTGCTTCGTCAAGAAAGAACACAAGCTTCGGCTTGTCGAGATCGCCCACCTCGGGCAAGGTGTTGTAGAGTCGCGCCAGCATCCACATCATGAACGTCGAAAACAGTGCCGGTTTTTCCTGCGTGTCCATCAGCTCGAGCACGCTGATAATGCCGCGGCCGTCGCGGTCGACCTGCAGCAAGTCACCAAGGTCGAACTCAGGCTCACCAAAGAAGATCCCGGCACCCTGCTGCTCGAGCTCGACCATTTCGCGCAGCAGCACACCCACCGTCTGTTTCGACATCCCACCATAGTCGGCGAGTTCACTTGCACCGTCGCCTGTCAGATACTGCAACACGTCACGAAGGTCCTCGAAATCGAGAAGCAGGAGCCCCTTGTCATCACAGTACTTGAACACGAGCGCCAGCACGCTGGTCTGCGTCTCGTTGAGGCCGAGCACCTTGGCGAGCAGCAACGGCCCGAACGATGACACCGTGGCGCGAAGCTGAGCCCCGAACCGGCCCGTGAGGCTGAGGAACTCGACCGGAAATCCAGCAGCGTGCCAGGCGTATCCGGTATCGGCCGCGCGCTGCGTGATCTTCGGGTTCGCCTCCCCTGGCACGGCGATGCCCGACACATCGCCCTTGATGTCGGCGAGGAACACCGGAACGCCGGCCATCGAGAGCTGTTCGGCGATCAGTTGCAGCGACTTGGTCTTGCCCGTGCCGGTTGCGCCCGCGATCAGGCCGTGACGGTTCATCATCGCCAGCGGCATCGTCACCAGCGGCTCAGGGTGCGTGGCACCGTCGTGCATGACCGCGCCGAGCACGACGCCGGGTCCGTTCTTGCCAAAGGCGGCGCGCGCCGCGTCGATGACGTTTGGGTTCATTGAATGCATCTCGCTGAACGAGGTGGACGGCGGCGGCGACGGACCATCGGCGATCGGCCGTGGGCCACGGCAAAGATGCATCGGGTGCGTGGTACCAACAACGCGAACGGCCCCGCTCACCGAGCGGGGCCGTCCGGATCCAGCCGATCAGCGGTTCAGGGGCTGGACTGCCGCGCGGCCTCTGCGCGTGTCGCGGCGTTTGCGTAGATCGCCACTTCGATGCGACGGTTCGCCTGGCGTCCGACATCGTTGTCGTTCGGGGCAACCGGCTCGCTCTCACCCAGCCCGCGAGTCTGGATCGCCGAGCGCATCACGCCCTGCGACACGAGGTAGGTCGAAGCGGAGTTCGCTCTCCGCTCCGACAGCGCCTGATTATACGCGTCGGCTCCCTGGCTGTCGGTGTGCCCGACAATCATCAGGTCCGAGCCCTGGTATTTACCGAGACTCAGCGCGAGCTGTCGCAGGTTTTCGCGCGCCTCGGCACGGAGCGCGTCAGAGTCGAAGTCGAAGAGCAGCCCAGACTCGAACGTCACCTGAATTCCTTCGCCGACCCGCTCGACAGTGGCACCCTGAATGTTCTGCTCCAGCTCCTTCGCCTGCTTGTCCATCTTGGCGCCGATGATCGCGCCAGCCGTTCCGCCGACGACGGCACCGATGATCGCGCCCCTCGCGGTCGAACCGGTGGCTTTTCCAATCGCACCGCCGACCACGGCACCACCAGCAGCGCCAATAACGGCACCGGTCTGGGTCTTGGTGGCGCAGCCCCCTGAGGCGAGGACGGCTACGGCGAGGGCTGCAGCGAGAACCTGATGAGGTGTTGGCACTGGCGCCTCTGAGAAGCGGGAGGAGGGGGTACTCCAATGAATGACGATTCCCGATCGACATTCCCGCACATCCTTGACCCGCCGTTGCCGACCGAATACAGTTGCCGGCGCAGGACACAATTGAAGACCCGCGGGTGGGGCATCTCGGAAGCCGGTGTGAATCCGGTGCGGCCCCGCCACTGTGAGAGGCCCGAGTCACGACGACTCGGCGTTGCCCGCTCAACTCAGCCACTGGGGATCGTTTCCCCGGGAAGGCGAGCGGTGCAGCCTCGAAGCCAGGAGACCTGACCACCCGCGTCCCATGCAGCCGCCCTCGCGGAATCGTTCCGTCGGGTCGGCTGCGTGCTCCATCACCGGTGGCGGCGGCCACCAGGACGAGGGTTCCATGCACGCCTCATTGCGCCCGTGCGTCGCTGCGTTTGCGACGCTTTTCGCTGTACTCCCGACACGTCACATCGTGGGTCAGACCCCGAACGACACCGTCCGGCGCGCCGTCACACTCCCCGCAATCGTCGTCACGGCGACGAAGTACCCGCTGCCCGCGGTAACCGGCGCCACCACCGTCCTTTCGGGCGAAACGCTGCGCTCCGAGGGAGTGACAACGGTGGCCGATGCGCTGCGGCGTGTGCCCGGGCTCGCTGTCGTCGCGACCGGGTCATCCGGTGCGCGTACATCGGTGTACACTCGCGGTGGCGAAAGCGGTTACACCCGCGTGCTGGTGGACGGCGTGGCGGTCAACGATCCAGGGGGCGAGTTCGACTATGCCTACCTCACATTGGAGGACGTCGAACGGATCGAGATCGTCCGCGGTCCCACCAGCGTGCTCTATGGCACCGATGCGGTCACCGGCGTCATCCAGGTGTTCACCCGGCGCGGTACCGGACCACTCCGGGTCACCGGCGGCGGGCGCGGTGCCACGCACGACACCCGGGCGCTCGATGTGAGCGTGAGCGGAAGCACGCCCAGCACCAGCTACATGCTTGGCATCGTGCGTCACGCGACGAGGGGGATCCATCAGTTCAACAGCAATTACGATCGCACCAGCATGACCGGCGCGGTCGAGATCCGGCCGGATGCCACCACCGACGCACGGCTGCATGTCCGGTACGCCGATGATGTCGTTCACATTCCGACCGACGGCTCAGGTGCCGTCGTGGACCGCAATGCCTTCCAGTATGGGGAGCGCCTCACACTCGGGGCGGAGCTCGGTCGCGCCATCACGCCACGCGTTGAATTGCGACTGTTCGTCGGCGCGCACACGACGGACGGCGGGTTCGATAATGCACCCGATGGTCCGGCTGATACACTGGGGTTTTATGCGTCGAACGGACTCAACCACGTCGTGCGGCGAAACGCAGACTTGCGCGCGAGTTACCGGATCACGCCAGACCTCGTGTTGACCACTGGTGCGGTGGTCGAACACCAGCGGGAGCGCAGCTTCAATGAGTCGCTGAGCGAGTTCGGGGCGTCGAACGGATCGTTCGAGGTGAGCCGACGCACCAATGCCGGGTACGCTCAGATTCTTGGCGCGCGCGGCGGCCTTGCGTGGAACGCCGGCGTGCGGCTCGACGACAACGATGCGTTCGGGACATTCACCACATGGCGTGGCGGCGTAGCGTATCGCATGGCTGCCGGAACACGCGTTCGCGCCGTGATCGGGACGGCATTCCGTGAGCCGACGTTTTTCCAGAACTTCGCCGAGGGATTCGTGCGCGGCAATCCGGACCTTCGACCGGAGCGCTCGCGAAGCTGGGAGGTCGGGCTTGAGCAGCCGCTCGCAGGCAACCGGGTCGCGGTTCGCGCGACGTGGTTCGACCAGCAGTTCACCGACCTGATAGAGTACTCGTTTGCCACCGCCGATCCGGGTGATCCGAACTACTTCAATGTCGCGGGCGCCACGGCACGGGGGGCGGAGGTCGAAGTAGATGCCCGCGCCGGGCGGACGCTGCTCGCGTCGCTCAGTCATACCTGGGTCGACACGCGAATCGTCACGGCCGGGTCCGATCAATCAGGAACCGGATTCTTCGTGAGCGGTGCGCGACTGCTGCGCCGCCCTGCTCATACGACCAACGTTGGCGTGTCGTGGAAGGCACACGAACGTGCGACATTGTCAGCACAGGCGATGCGTTTCGGCAGCCGTGAGGATCTCGATTACGCCGTCGGCGGGCGAGCCACGCTGCCGACGTACACCACGCTCGATTTCGCCGGCACGGTCACGATCCGTCGTCCGCTCGGCGCGCGTCCCGGGGTCGCGGTCAATGTCCGGCTGGCGAACGCGCTCGACGAGCAGTACACCGCAGTGCTTGGCTTTCGTTCGCCGGGACGAACCGTTGGTGTTGGAGTGCGGATCTACTAAGAGGCATGGGGCATGAGCCATGAGTCGTCTGCCCCACGCCCCACGCTTCTCACTTCTCGCTTCTCGCTTCTCGCTTCTCGCCTACTCCTACAGCGCAAGCACCGCCCGGGCGATCACCATCCGCTGGATCTCACTCGTCCCTTCGCCGATCGTGCACAGCTTGACGTCACGATAGTACTTCTCCGCCGGATACTCCTTGACGAAGCCGTAGCCGCCGTGAATCTGTACGCCCTTGTCGCTGGCCCGCACCGCCACCTCTGACGCGTACAGCTTCGCCATCGCCGACCAGAGCGTGGTCTTCTCGCCAGCATCCTTGAGCGCGGCGGCACGATAACAGAGCAGCCGCGCCGCCTCGATCTCCGTTGCCATGTCGGCGAGCATGAACTGAATGGCCTGGAACCCGGCGATCGGCTGACCAAACGCGTGGCGCTGGCGAGCGTAGTCTCGCGCTGCCTCGTACGCGCCGCGGGCGATGCCGACCGCGAGAGCGCCGATCGAGATTCGCCCTCCATCGAGCACTTTCATCGAATCGATGAAACCGTAGCCGGTCCGGCCAAGCACGGCCGATGCCGGGACGCGACAATCCTCGAGCACCAATTCGGCGGTGTCGGACATCCGCATCCCGAGCTTGTTCTCCTTCTTGCCCGCGCGAATACCGGGCCGGTCCATCTCGATCACGAACGCGGTGATCCCGTGCTTCTGGTCGGCACGATCGGTCACCGCAAGCACCACGGCCACCTGCGCATGCGACGCATTGGTGATGAAATTCTTGGTGCCGTTGAGGATCCAGTCGTCGCCATCCCGCACCGCCACGGTGTGCATGCCTGCGGCGTCGCTACCCGACGACGGTTCGGTGAGCGCCCAGCAGCCGATCCACTCGCCGCTGGTGAGGCTCGGCAGGTATCGCATCCGCTGGTCTTCGTTGCCGGCGAGGTAGATATGCCCCGCGCACAGCGAGTTGTGCGCCGCGACCGCCAGCGCGACACCCGACTCCACGACCGCGAGTTCTTCAATGATGTTGACGTAATCGACGTACGAGAGTCCGGCGCCACCGTATTGTTCCGGGAAGATCGCACCCAGCATGCCGAGGGAGCCGAGCTTCTTGATGACGTCAAGCGGGAAGTGTTGCGCTTCGTCCCACGCCATCACGTTCGGCTTGATCTCCGCTTCGGCAAAGTCACGGACCATTTCCTTGATCTGTTGCTGTTCATCGGTCAGGCGGAAATCCATCGGTCCGGCTCCAGTCAAAACGGCTCAGGGGGAGTCCCGGGACCGGGACGCCGGGCCGGAAACTACCGAGTGCCCATCGTGATCGGCAGGTCAGGCCCGTTTCACTCCGGCTTACTGTTTCCGAACGACGAGCCCCGATAGTTCCGCGATGGCAGCGAGCGTCGTTTGTGCCGCATTCAACCCGAGCCGAAAGTCGTCGTCCGAGAACGTCGCGTAGAGGTCGGTCGGCTGGTGCCAATGCGGGTTCCATCCGGTGCCGATGTGAGCCAATCGTTCGTTCTCGCGCAGCGAGATCGCGGCAGCGAGGTCGGCGAACGGCGCCGAGTCGGTGTTGCTCATCCGGTCCCCGACGGCGGCAGGGTAGTCGGTCGCGTACCGGTCATTCGCCCGGCGGAACTGCCATGCCAATTGTTGCGATTCGGCGGCCATCGTCGAGGCACCGGCGAACTCGATGTTCACGTCGGCCTCGCGGCGTTGTCGCGGACTAACCGTGCCGTCGGGACCGGGCATCCCGTGGTCAAAGAGCATCATGTCGTGTTGGACCACGCCGATCCACTTGGGCTCCGGATACCGACCAGAACCGGCTGGGCTTTCCTGCCCCTGCAGGTCCTTGCGTTGCGCCACATAGGCGCGGCTACCGTTGAGCCCGGTCTCCTCGTTGTTCCAGAGCACGAACCGGATCGTCCGTTCGGTCTCGACCCCCGGTGCATTGAGGATGCGTGCGAGCTCCAGGACGATCGCCGCGCCCGATCCGTCGTCGTTTGCGGCTTCGCCGAATCCGTGCCCATCCATGTGGCCGCTCACGATGTACATCTCGTTGGGACGCGTGGTGCCGACCTTGGTGCAATACACCTGCTCCCGGAGCCCGGGCGTGTCGGGCTGCGCATTGAGCTCGCGCAGGTGCGGGTCGGGCTGAAGTTCGGGATTCGTGTTGACGCCGGTGCGAGCGAGGTTGCCCTTGACCGGATTGGACGTGCGAGGCGGAGTGCGCGCAGGTGCTGCGTTGCCGGGGGGTGGTACAGGCTGTGCCGGTACGCTTGCTATCTGCCGAACCTGCTGGCCAGGGAACTCGTACGCCATGCGCTCGGTGGGGCAGCCGTAGCTCCGCAATTGTGCCTCGATCCAATCGACCGCGGCACGATTCCGGTCGGTCCCCTGGCGTCGATCGCCGAACTGCGTGAGACCCTTGACGGTCGCTTTATACCGATTGAGATCGAGCTGCGCCACGAGGGTGCGAACTGGGTCATCCGTTGGAACACCAGACTGCGCAAGGACCGCGCAGGGGAGTGCCGACCAGGTGACAGTCAGCAGGGCAGCAGGCAGGAAACGCACAACGACCTCGGGGAAGGCGGGTGGTGGCACGGTCAGGGTTCAAGATTGAATCTCCCGCCCCGTGCCCGCTGGCGCCAGAGCCTCGCAGTGATCTCCGGGTGCGGTGTCCTGCGCGTGTATGGGGACTGAATCAGTGTTCGAGCTCGACAACGAGCGTCCCTGCAGCGCCGTCTTCGAGCACGCGGAACGCAGCCTTCGTTGTGAGTCCGACCACCCATTCGACCTGCCCCTCGAAGTCGCAGACCATCACCAACTCTCGAACAAGCGGACCGGTCAGCAGTCGACGGCGATCGGTGATCGTCGCAACGACCGCTTCACCGACGAATTCGTGCGCGTCGGTTGGTGTGAGGCGGACATGCAAGCGTGCCGTTCCGGCGACGTGCACCGAGTCTCCTGATCCGCATTGCTGCACCGGCCCGGTGTATCCGATATGGTACGACGGCACCGCGGCACCTCGAAACCGCAGCACGATACGTGTTGTGGTGTCGTCGGCGACGCTTGCCTCGGTGTGCAC
>JANMSC010000053.1:0-16212 GCA_031388885.1 Gemmatimonadales bacterium
TTGATCACCGCGACCCGTCGCGCGATCCCGACCTGGTTGGCGGCCAGGCCCACTCCGCACGCGACGCCCATCGTCTCGAACATGTCGTCGATCAGGGCGCGGAGTGCGTTGTCGACCGCAACGATTTCGTCGGCCCGCTGACGAAGCACCGGCGACCCCAACAGGTAAATGTCGCGCACCGCCATCAGGCAGTGGCTCCGGGTGATGCCTGGTCACCGACTCGCACAATGCGCGCGCGCTCGATCACGAGGGTAGACGTGCCGCTCTCGATGGTGACCCGTGCGTCCTTGATGTCCTTCACTCGCCCGACGATGCCGCCAGCCGTGGTGATTTCGTCACCCTTTTTGAGCGCCGCGAGCATCGCCTCGGCGCGCTTGCGAGCCTGGCCCTGCGGCCGGATGATCAGGAAGTAGAACACCAGCCCGATGGCGAGAAGCTGGATCACGAGCATGGTCATCTGGTTGTTCATCAGGCAGTGCCCTTGGCGAAGTACCGGCGCCGCCAATCGGCGGCCCATGCGTGAAACGTTCGATCGAGAATGCGGGCTCGCGCCGTCTCCCCGAGCTGCATGAGGAAGCGGATGTTATGGATCGACACCAGCCGCTGGCCGAGTTGTTCCTCGGCGACGAACAGGTGACGGAGGTACGCCCGCGTGAAGCGGGTGCATGCCTCGCAGTCGCAGTCGGCGTCGAGCGGGCCGGGGTCGACGCGCAGGGCGGCGCCGCGGACGTTCACCTTGCCGTCGGCGGTCCAGGCGCTCCCGTGACGCCCGTTGCGGGTGGCCGCGACGCAGTCGAACAGATCGATTCCTCGCGCGATGCCCTCGATCAGGTCATCGGGAAATCCAACCCCCATAAGATAACGGGGCCGGTCGCCCGGCAGGTGCGGCGCGAGGTCCTCCAGGACACGATGCATCACCGGTTTCGGCTCACCGACCGACAGTCCGCCGATAGCGACGCCGCTCCAGTCGCCGCGGTCGAGAATACCGCGCAACGACGCCTCCCGGAGGTCAGTGTGGGTGCCACCCTGCACGATCGGCCAGAGGGTCTGTCGCCCGGGGTCGCCGGCCGCGAGCTCGTCGTGGCGCTGCCGTGAACGTTCGAGCCATCGATGCGTCCGTCGCATCGCATCGAGCGCATCGGCGTGACTCGCTTGCCCGGGAATCAGGTGATCGAATGCCATCGCCACGTCGGCGCCAAGTGCCCATTGAATCTCGATCGACGACTCCGGGGTCAACCGACGGGCCGACCCGTCGATGTGCGACTGAAACGACACACCGTCCTCGTCGAGCCGCCGCATCGCGCTGAGCGAGAACACCTGGAACCCGCCGGAATCGGTGAGCATCGGGCGATCCCACCCTGCGAAGCGATTCAAGCCGCCCATGGTCGCGACGACATCTTCGCCCGGCCGGAGGTGCAGATGATAGGTGTTGCCCAGGATGATCTGTGCGCCAGCGCGGCGCACTTCGTCGGGGTGCAGCCCGCGCACCGCACCCCGGGTACCAACGGGCATGAAGCACGGCGTCTGGATTGTGCCGTGGGGCAGGGTCAGCGTGCCAGCGCGCGCGCCGTCGTCGCTCCCATCGAGGGTAAAGCCGAACACAGCGGTCAACGGAACGACGCGAGAATGCGATCGACCTGTCGGCGATGGCGCAGGTCGTGCCCGGCGGACATCCGCCGCAGCGTATCGAAACTTTCGGGCCCGCGTTCCGAGTGGATTGCCATGCGGGTGAGATCGGCCTCTCCAGCCGAGCGCCAGACGCGCAGGTTCCACGCTCGCAGGGCAGCGAAGGTCGAGAGCGCCTGGGCCGGATCGGCGCCGGCGTAATCGAATCGCGTCACCCACGCACCTTCATCGAAGCCATGCAGCGGTGCGTGCTCCTGCGTCAGCGTGATGCGCGCGCGCCAGCCAAGCGCAACTTCGGTGTCGGCCAGATGCGCGAGCACCTGCGTGATCGACCACTGACCGGCGCCTTCAGGACGGCCAAGCGCCTCCGCGTCGAGTCCGGTGATCCGATTGCGCAGCCACGCGGGCGTTTCGTCAAGCACGACCAGCGGATCGTGGCGCCCAAGGAGGTCGATCGTCTGCTGCACGTACGCAGACGTACTCGACGAAAGGTTGGGTGCGGTCATCGAGACCTCACAGGACGCACATCGCGTCACCATAGCTGTAGAAGCGGTAGCGCTCTGCCACCGCGTGCCGATAGGCTGCCATCGTGATTTCGTATCCGGCGAACGCGGCCACCAGCATCACCAGGGTCGAGCGCGGAAGATGGAAGTTGGTAATGAGATGGTCGACTGCAACAAACCGGAAGCCTGGTGTAATCATGAGCCGGGTCTCGGCCGAGCCCGGCCGCACCACCCCGTCGGGCATCGCGGCGCTTTCGAGGGCGCGCACAACGGTTGTTCCGACAGCCCAGACGGCGCCGCGACGGGCTCGGCACGCGCCAATGTCATTGGCCAACGACGCGGAGATATCATAGCGCTCCGCGTGCATCACGTGCGCTGCAAGGTCGTCGCCTTCGATCGGGCGGAACGTGCCGGGACCAACCTCGAGATCGAGTGCTGCAACCGTGATGCCTCGCCGCTTCAGCGTGTCGAGCAGGTCAGGCGTGAAGTGGAGGCCGGCTGTCGGTGCAGCCACACTGCCTTCCCGCTCGGCATACACGGTCTGGTAGCGATCTTCGTCCCGCTCGTCGGGCTCGCGCGTGATGTACGGTGGCAGTGGAAGCTGGCCGAACCGCGCAATGGCATCGTCGTCGGAGGCGCCGACAAAGCGCACGCATCTCAGAGTGTCGTCGCGCACGGCCACCGTTTCGATCGCCACACCGTTGCCCAGCTCGATCCTGCGCCCTGGCTGCATCGCGCGGCCGGGCTTGCCCATGGCAATCCATGTCCCGTCGCCAGCGGGGTGGATCAATAGCACCTCAGCGGCCGCCCCTGATGGACGCCGCCCGATGAATCGCGCGTGACGCACGCGAGTGGAGTTGACGACGAGGAGATCGCCGGGAGAGATCAAGTCGGGGAGGTCGGCGAATGAACTGTCGTGCAACGTAGATGGCCGCGGCATGAATGCCGCAGCTGCCCGTGTTGTTCCGCGATCTACCACCAACATCCGCGATTCACCCCGCTGTTCCGACGGGACCTGGGCGATCAGCGATTCGGGAAGGGGATAGTCGAAGTCGGCGGCGGACCAGGTGCGGTCAGCCATCGAGGAGCGAGGGCTGGACATCGTCCCGGCGCGGCGGCGCCACACCAAGGCGGCGGTAGGCGTTTGCCGTGGCCATGCGGCCGCGCGGTGTCCGTTCGAGGAATCCCTGCTGGATGAGGTACGGCTCGTACACCTCTTCGAGCGTCGCCGTGTCTTCGCCGACCGAGACGGCGATGGTACTCAGTCCGACTGGCCCGCCATCGAACTTCTCGATGATGGTTGCGAGGATGCGCGTGTCCATGTCATCGAGTCCGAATTCATCGACATTGAGGCGTGCCAGTGCCTCGCGGGCGACTGCATCGGAAATGCTGCCGTCGGCGCGGACCTCGGCGTAGTCACGTACCCGTCGCAGCAACCGGTTGGCGACCCGTGGTGTGCCGCGCGAGCGACGCGCGATCTCTGCTGCACCGGCCGCGTCAATGGGGACGCCGAGCACGCCCGCCGAACGGATGACGATGCGAGCGAGATCCTCGTGGGCAAAGAACGAGAGCCGCTCGACCAACCCGAAGCGAGCCCGCATGGGCGGCGTCAACAGGCCGAAGCGAGTGGTTGCGCCCACCAGCGTGAATCGCTCGATCGCCATCGGCAACGTCTGCGAATGGGGCCCGTCGCTGAGGCGCACGTCCACGCGATAATCTTCCATCGCGGGATAGAGAAACTCCTCGAGCTGCGGTCGCAACCGGTGAATCTCGTCGATGAAGAGAATGTCGCCGGGGCCGAGTGCGGTGAGCAGTCCTACGAGGTCCCCCGGGCGTTCCAGCACGGGCCCCGACGTCGTGCGGCACTGCACTCCCATCTCCCGGGCCATCAGCATCGCGAGCGTGGTCTTGCCGAGGCCAGGCGGGCCGAAAAACAACACGTGATCGAGGGCCTCGCCGCGCCGGATGGCAGCGTCGATCGCGATCTGGAGCGAGGTGCGCACCTGCGGCTGGCCGATAAATTCGTCGAGCCGCGACGGCCGCAAGGCTGTTTCGACATTCCCTTCGTCGGGGAGTGCCGCTGGCGTGGTCACCTCGACTCGACGCGCATCACTCATGGCGTCACGCTGCCCGTGCGCTCCAGCGCACCGGCGTGTCGCCCGGGCGCACGATGTGTTGCAACCCGCAGCTCATGCAGCGATCGCGCGCTTCCGTGGTACCTGGTGCGACCAGGCGGCGATTGGTCACGCCGCACCGGAAGCAGAGCCACTCGGCGGTGACGGCGGGTCGGGATGTCGCCCACATCGTTCACTTCCTCGCGAGGTTGGATAGCGCGCGACGCACCAGCGTCGCGGTGTCGGTGGTCGCAGCGTCACCAGCGGAGCGGACTGCGGTGTCAGCGGCCAGCTGGGGGTAGCCGAGTGACATGAGCGCGCGCACGGCGTCGGAGGCTGGGGACGCAATCGGGGCGGCCGCGGGCAAATCGTCGAGGCGGTCACCGAGTTCGAGCGCAATGCGCTCGGCCTTCTTGCGGCCGATCCCCGATACCGTCCCGAGGGCGGCGAGGTCTTTGTCACGCACGGCGCGCACGGTGCGTTCTGGCCCAAGTGTTGAGAGGATCGCCAACGCGAGACGCGGGCCGACTCCCGCGGCGCCCATCAGTCGCCGGAACACCGCGCGTTCAACCACAGAGTCAAAGCCGTAGAGCTGCCAGCCGTCTTCGCGGACAACCAGTTCGGTCTGCAGGTGCACCTCGACACCGGCAGCTGGCAGACGCTCGAAGACCCCGAGTGGGACCTCGATGAGGTAGCCGATTCCGCCGGCGGTCTCAATCACGATGCCAGCCACCTCACGCGACGCGAGCGTGCCGCGAAGTGACGCGATCATCGGACCACCCGTCCGCCGAGGCGCGCACGCGGCTCCGAACGCATCAGGTGTGTGAGGGCGATCGCGACACCGTCCGCGGCGTCGGCCGGTGATGGCGGTGCCACCAGGTTGAGCAAGCGGGTGATCATTGCAGCAACCTGCTCCTTGCTGGCGGCACCGGTGCCGGTGACTGCGCGTTTCACTTCTGCGGGCGAGATTTCAGCAACGGGCAGCGCCGCGCGCTCTGCGGCGAGCAACACGACGCCGCGGGCATGTCCGAGGACAAGGGCACTGCGTGCGTTGCGGCCATGAAAGAGGCCTTCGACCGCCACGGCATCGGGGCGGTGGCGATCGAGCAGCTCACCAAGTGCGTCGAAAATCACGGCAAGCCGCGCCGGCAGCGCGCTGTCGGCGCGAGTTCGAACCACGCCACACTCGACCAGCCGTGCCGGCTGTCCTGCACCGCCCGACACCACGCCGTATCCCATGGTCGCGGTGCCCGGATCGATGCCGAGCACAGTCAGCGACCCGTTGTTGATCAGGCGTCCGCCTCCTCGAGTTCCAGCGCATCGACGTCGAGGTTGGTGAAGACCTTCGAGACGTCGTCCAGTTCCTCGAGCAGATCGACCAGTTTCAACAGTTTTTGCGCGTCGGCCACTTCCGGTCGAATCAGGTTCTTCGCGATCAACTCCACCTCGGCGCTCTCGGCGACGTACCCCTTTGCCTTGAGGCCGTCGATCACCGCATGAAACCCGGTTGGTTCGGTGCTGATCACGAAGTACTCGCCATCCGCTGCGAAGTCGCTTGCGCCGGCGTCGAGTGCGTCCTCCATCGCCCGGTCTTCAGGCACCTTGCCCGCCAGCACGACGATCTGGCCCTTGCGATCGAACATCCACGCCACCGAGTTGGTTGCGCCGAGATTGCCGCCATTGCGCGAAAAGGCGTGTCGGATGTCTGCGACGGTACGATTGGCGTTATCGGTCGACGCCTCGATCATGATCGCCGTGCCGCCGGGCCCGTAGCCTTCGTACACCACCTCGTCGTAGCTGGCGCCCTCGAGCTCGCCGGTGCCCTTCTTGATCGCGCGCTCGATGTTCTCGCTCGGCATGTTGCCAGCTTTGCCGTCGTCGACCGCCTTGCGGAGACGGGCATTGCTCGCCGGGTCGCCGCCACCAGCCTTGGCCGCCACGGTGATCTCGCGGATCAGCTTGGTCCAGCTGGAGGCGCGACGATTGTCCGTGATCGCCTTCTTGCGCTTGATCGTCTTCCACTTGCTGTGGCCAGCCACGGCATGCCCCCCTCGGATTCAGACCGGGAACAGTAGCCATCGGCGTCTCACGCGGCAACGCGCCGCGCTTGCCCCGAGTTCCGCGCGCGGCTACGGTTCGCGGATGCCCAATTCCATGATCCGATCGGTCGCCATGCTCATCCTTCTGGGCACGGCCTGCGCCAAGAACGAGCCTGCACCCGAGCCGACTCCGCCACTCGCCCAGGTCTTGCCGAACATTCCGTTGCCACCCGGGGCGACGCCAATGACGAGTGAGGCGGGCGGCGATGCGATTCGCATCATAGTGTCGTCGACCTCACCGGCCGATACGGTGATCGCGTTCTACCGCGCCACGCTGAGTGCACCGCCCTTCCGGCTGATCAACGAAGCGAAGTCAGGATCCGTGACGTCGTTTTATGTGGAGCAGGATGGGCCACCGATGTGGGTGACGGTCGAACCTGTCGGGACGGCGACGTCCCTCGTGACGATCGCTGGCGCCCGGGTTGATTCGACGAAGCCGCGTGACAAAGCCATTGCCCGCCCGGTCGGTGCGGATGGCCGGCTGCTCGACGAGAAACGGGCGCCAGTCACCGAACCGTAACCTCCGCGCCTGCCGCAATTGTTTGGCCCGGGAGCTGGGGCAAAGCGTGCGCTTTGCCCCTACGCTTTCGGGCCAGCCCCGTGGACCCGGTGGTCGTGGATCATTCGGGCGGCGTCGGCCAGCGCCTCGGCTGCTTCAGCACCCAACGCATCCTTGGCCGGCGCGACCAGCTGGCTGAGGGCAATCCTCGCTCCGGCCGGTGTGGCGTCGTCGAGGTGGGCCAGGGCGGCGGTGAGGCCGCGGGAGAGCGGCCGCGCGATGGCCAGCGGCGTGAGTCGCCGACGCAGCAGCGCGATGCGCCGCCGTCGACCCTTGTCAGGTTCTGGTGGTCCCAATCCGATGTCGAGTGCCACGCGCGCGGTGAGCCACAGGGCGAACGCCCCTTCGCGCTTGGGCCCGCGCTCCAGCCGGCGCTGCAGTTGGAGCAGCGCAATGAGTGGCGCGGTCCAGTCGCTCATCGACGGAGCATCGCGAGCGCCGTCGCGACTTCGTCGGGGAGGATGTCCACCAGGCACTTGTGGTGGCCGAGCGGGCAACTCTGGCCACCGTGTGCGCTGCACGGGCGGCAGGGCAACGCGCGTTGCAGCACCTGAGCGCGCGCGTGATACGGAAAGAAACCGAACTCCACTACGCCGGGTCCGTAAAGCGCCACCACCGGGGTACCGACCGCCGTTGCGAGATGGGTCACCCCGGTGTCACCGCCGGCCAGCACTCGCGCCCGTTTGAGGAGCGCCGCACTGCCGGACAGCGAAAAAGTGCCCGCCGCGTTGGCCACCGCACCAGCCCCCGCTTCGACCAATGCATCCCCCAACGCCCGCTCCGCGCCGCCGCCGAGGACAACCATGTCCGACGAGGTGCGGAGCCTGCGGACGAGGGCCTGCCAGTGGGCCATCGGCCATCGTTTGGTGGCATGGGCCGCGCCGGGCGCCAGGGCGACGAGGGTGCGGTCGTGCCCCAGGCCATGGTCGGCGAGGAACGCATCGGCGTCGCGCTGCGCCGTTACCGGAAAGAAGAACTCGGGCGGGCCATCGTCGGGCACGACGTCGAGACCGGTGGCAGCGGCGAAGTACCGCTCAGCCACAGGTCCGAGGTTACCGCCCAATCGCCGTCCAGTGCGGATGAGGAGCGCGCGGCGCACTCGGTGCTTCGGATACGTGGTCCAGGATCCACCGATCAGGCGACGCAACGCGATCGACCGGAGCGATCCGTGCAGGTCGAGGCGATGCGTCCACGGCACCTCGCGCAGGCGCCTGGCAAGGTCGCCGAGTGGGGTTCCGCGAGCCCAGGCGACGACCTCGGAGAGGTGGGGATTGTGCCGCAGCGTCTCCGCCATGTCGTCGCGGACGACATAGGTGATCTGCGCGCGCGGATGGCGCGTCCTGAGCGCCCGGAGGAGCGGCGTGGTGAGCAGGAGGTCACCGATCGACGAGAAGCGGACGATCAGGATGCGAGGGATGTCACCGGGCACGTACCGAATCTACCTTTCCCCATGGCCAGACCGCGCAGCATCCTGTGGGTGGACGATGAGATAGACACGCTCGATTCCCAGGTGCTCTTCCTCGAGCAGCAGGGGTTTTCGGTCGAGCGTGCCGCGAACGGCGACGATGCGCTCGCGCTACTGCGCCGTCAGTCGTACGGTGTGGTGCTCCTCGACGAACAGATGCCCGGCACGCGAGGACTCGATCTCGTTCCGATGTTCCGCGCGGTGGACGGCGCCATGCCGGTGGTGATGGTCACCAAGAGTGAGGAACCTGAGACGCTCCGCGACGCGATCGGAGTAGAAATCGCCGACTACCTCACCAAGCCGGTCTCGCCGCGCCAGGTGCTGTCGGTCGTCACTCGGTTGCTTGAGGGCGACCGGATTCGTCAGCAGCGCCTCTCGCGCGACTTTGTCACGCGCTTTCGCGAACTCGAGTCACGGCGTGGCGAGACCCTCGCGTGGCGTGAATGGGTCGAGCTCGTGGCGGAGCTGGCCGAGTGGGAAGTGCGCCTCGGGTACGCCGATGAACCGGGGCTGCAGGACGCACTGCGCACGCTCCAGTCGTCCGTTCGACTCGACTTCGCGCGTTTCCTGGCTCGCAACTATCCGGGGTGGCTCGCCGAGGGCGGCGTCGACCGCCCACCGCTCTCGGTCGACGTGGTATCGGAGTTCGTCCGGCCGGTGCTCGACGCGCATCGCCGCGTCATGCTGGTAGTGGTCGATTGCCTGCGGCTCGATCAGTGGGCGGTGATCCGTCCGCTGGTGGAGCATCACTTCGATGTCGAGGTGGACCACTACTTCTCCATCGTTCCGACCGCCACACCGTACAGCCGCAACGCGATTTTCTCCGGCCTCTATCCCAACGAACTGCTTGCCCGTCACCCCACGTGGTGGGACGAACGTGAAGACACCTCGCTCAATGCTCATGAAGGCGAGCTGCTTACCGAGCAGCTCCGCGAGCTGACTGGGCGCGACATTGCAGTAAGCTACGAGAAGATATTCAGCGCGAGTGACGGCGAGCACATGCTCAAGCGGCTGTCGGGGCACTTGTCGCGCGATGGTGTCACCGCACTCGTGTTCAATTTCATCGACCAGCTGACGCACGGACGCACCGAAAACGAAGCACTCTTCGAGGTGGCGCGCGACACGCCCGCGCTGCGTGCATTGACCCGCACCTGGTTCGAGCGCTCGGCATTGTTCGAGGCGTTGAAGGAAGCCGAGCGCCGACACGTCCCGGTGCTCCTGACGACCGATCACGGGTCCATTCACTGCCACACGCCGGCAACGATCTATGCCCGGCGTGACGCGACGGCAAACTTGCGCTACAAGTTCGGCGAGGACCTGCGAGTCGAGCACGACAGCATGGCGATCGTGGTGGATGATCTCGCCGCGTGGGGCCTGCCGCCGCGGACGCCAGGCACCCGTCTGCTGCTTGCGACCGACGACTGCTTCTTCGTGTACCCGACGAAGTTGCGCGAGTATCAGGCACGCTATCGCGGGGCATTCCTGCACGGCGGGGTGTCACCGGAAGAAGTGGTGCTGCCGGTCGCGCTGCTGATGCCGAGGCGCGGCTGAAACGCCCAGGGGTGCGGCGCCGCCTGTTCGGTCTGCTCCGGCCCCGCGCCGGCCTCTTCGCGCTCGGTTTGTCGGCCGCACTGGTTGCGTCGATCGTTGATGCGCTCACGATCGCGTTCCTCAATCCTCTCCTCAGGCACCTGTTTGGCGAAGCGGGCGCGCTCTCGCAGCGCAGCACCCGACTGGACACGGTCCTCGATGCCATCATCAGTCCGTTCGTCGGGGTCGGGCTCAACACCGGGCGAAACCTGGTGTTGCTGTTTCTCGGCGCGCTGTTGCTCAAGAATCTGGCGACCTATGCGTCGGCGTACTGCTCGGTCCTGGTGCAGGAAGGACTGGTGCGCGACTTGCGACGACGCCTGTACGGTCACCTGCTCCGTCTTGAGCTCAGCGTGTTTCAGCGCACTCGCGGCGGCCAGCTTGCCGCGGGGATCGTGAGCGACACCGACCAGGTCAAGCAGGTGGTCGCGGCGTCGTTGGCCGGCTTCTTCCAGAATTTCGTGCAGATCATCGCCTACATCACTGTCATGATGCTCACGTCGGTACGGCTTGCGCTGATGGTGCTCCTCCTCGCACCGATTCTCGTGATCGGGATCCAGCTGCTGCTCAAGCGCCTGAAGCGGTATTCGCGTGCGTTCGTGCACGAACGGGGCGAGCTCACGGCGACGGTGACCGAGCGCCTTGGTGCGATGAAGTTGATTCGTGCGTTCGGAGCAGAGGCGGATGAAGGCTCCGCCTTCGACCGGCAAGCCGAACGCTATCGCAAGGGCTACATCCGGACGCAGCGATACGCCCTGATGACGTCACCGGTGAGCGAGTTGTTCGGCGGCGCCATGGTCATGCTGATCCTCTGGGCGGCGAGCCACAGCGAGTTGACGGGGGTCGCGATGGACGCGTCCGACACCCTGGCGTTCCTCTTCGTGGCGCTCCGGTTGATGTCGCCGGTCAAAGCGATCACCCAGTTCCCGGCTCAGCTCGCGATCAGTGAGGCCAGCGCCGAACGGGTGTTTGCCGTGCTCGACCTGCCCGACACCGAATCGGATGCGCCTGGTGCGCGTCCGGCCGTGTTCGTGCGCGACCTCACGTTTGACCAAGTCACCTTCGGCTACGAGCCGTCCCGGCCGGTCCTGCACGGGGTGACGCTCTCTGTCGGGAAGGGCGAAGTGGTGGCACTGGTGGGGCCGAGCGGGGCTGGGAAGACCACGCTGCTCGAACTCGTGCCGCGATTCCATGACCCTCAGCAGGGCGAAGTACGCCTCGACGGTGTACCGCTCACGTCGCTCTCGCGCTCGTCGTTGCGCTCGCTCATCGCCGTGGTCAGCCAGGACACCGTCCTGCTGCACGACAGCGTGCGGGCCAATATCGGCTACGGTTCCCCGACGGCATCCGACGCGGCAATCGAGGCGGCGGCACGGGCCGCAAACGCGCACGATTTCATCTGCGGGCTGCCGGACGGTTACCATACCGTACTCGGCGAACGCGGCACCCGCCTCTCGGGAGGGCAGCGCCAGCGCATCTCCATTGCGCGCGCGCTGCTGCGCGACGCCCCGATCCTGATCCTTGACGAGGCGACCAGTGCGCTTGACACCGAATCGGAGCGTCTCGTGCAGGAGGCGATCGATCGTCTCATGAAGGATCGCACCGTACTCGTGATCGCTCATCGCCTTGCCACAGTGCGTGACGCCGACCGGATCATCGTCCTCGAGGGCGGCCGGGTGGTCGAGTCGGGTGCACACGCGGAGCTCCACGCCCGGGGCGGGCTGTATCGCCGTCTTCACGATCTCCAGTTTTCGGCGGCCGAGGTATCGACGACGTGATGACCGATCGGTCAGTGCTCTTCATCGCACCATTCGACGACGCCTATTTCGCGCATTCGGCACAACGGAAGCGTGCGCTCGAGCGCCTCGGCGCGCGGGTCACCACTTTTGATGTGCTCGCGAAGCCATCGCTGATCGAGCGCTTTCGTGCGGGTGATCTGCCGCGGCGACTCGAGCGCGTGATCGACGAGACCAATCCTGACCTGGTGCTGGTCGCTGGCGGCGACCAACTGAACGAAGACCTTGTCGATCGACTCCGCGCCCGCTCGCGCGCGCGGTGGGTCACGTGGCTGCCAGACGACCTGCGGACGGTCGCGACCGCGGCGGCGCTGGCTCGCCCCTATGATCACATCTACGCGATCGGCACCGATGTCGCCGCCGAAGTGTCGGAACGGCTTGGTCGAACAGTGGACGTGCTGGCGGTGGGGGCCGACCCGTCGGTCTACCGGCCGATTCGCACCCGCGATCAATACCGCGCCAACGTGGTATTCGCGGGTAGTGCGACACCGCGCCGCGAGCGGCTGCTCGGCGGACTGGTTGAGTTCGGCCTTGCGATCTGGGGCCCCGGATGGCGTCGCACCGCCTTGCGCGACTACTGTCGCGGCGAAGTAGCGAGCACGGACGAGTACGTGAAGGCGTACGCGGGCGCGTCGGTTGCGGTGAACATCCATCATGTGGCAGTCGAGGGCGACCGCCCTGAGGCCGCGTGCAACCAGCGGCTCTTTGAACTCGCGGCGATGGCCGCCGCTCAGGTCGTCGATGATCGGGGGGACCTGCCGCGCGCTTTTTCGGCGGATCGAGAGGTGGCAGTGTTCAGTGATGCGGCGGGCCTGAAGGACACGGTGCGCCGGCTCCTCGAGAATCCGGGCGACGCAGATCGCCTTGGTCAGGCAGCACGTGCCCGGCTGCTGCAGGATCACACGTACATGCACCGGCTGCGGAGCCTGATCGTCGATCAGCCGCGGCCGATCGCCTCGCGATAGAGTCGTTCGTAGCCAGTTGCCATCGTGCGATGGGTGAACGCGTCAAGGACTCGTGCCCGCACTGCTTCGGGGTCGAGTGCATCAAGTCCCGGACGCAGCGCTACGAGTTCGTCGAGCGTGTCACCCAACGCGCCACTACTCGGGGTGATGATCTCAGGCAGCGCACCGCGCCGGGTGCCGAGCACTGGCGTACCGCTCACCATCGCCTCGATGGAGGTCAACCCGAATGGTTCATCCCAGAGCGCCGGCATCCACAGGCACGCGGACTCGGCAAGCAAGGCAATTTTCTCGGCGCCACCCACTTCGCCTGCGAACCGCAATCCAGCGCGAAGCGACGGCCGCCACCCTCCGGCCACAACCAGATTCCGGTTGGCTTGATGGGCGCCTGCCACGGCCCATCGCCACCCCTTAACTGAGTGAAGTCGGCCGAGGAAGAGGTCGAAGTCCTTTTTCACAGCCAGGAAGCGATAGTCTGCCGGATCCAGCCCGTTGTACACCCACCGCTCGATTCCGTGGCGCTGGGCGTGATCGGCCGAGAGCGCCACGGTGGTCGCCGGAAATTCGCGACCGGGTCGTCCGTTACCGTGAAAGGTCCACAGGAACGGCAGCCCGTGGGGTGGACTAGTCAGCGGCACGTGCGAGTGCAGGACGTCGACGCCCCGCGGCAGCCAGCGTGTCAAATTCGGGCCGCCGGGCGTAGCCGAAAGCTTGGCGTCGATGGGCACCACTGTCGCTTCAGGGACGTCGCTTCCCGGCGCGGCGATGAGGGAAACCTTGTGTCCCAGCTCGGCCAGCCCACGCGCCAGCCAGACGACGACCCGCTCGGTCCCGCCGTAGTTCCTCACCGGGAGCCGAGCGGGATGGTACAGGGCGACGTGGAGTGTGCTTGCCATCAGGGTCTGTTCGTTGGACTTTTGGCCCGATGGATATCTCCGGCTTCACGATAGTTCGCAACGCTACCCTTCTCGACTTCCCGCTTGAGGCGAGTATCCGCTCGCTCCTTGCGGTCGTGAGTGAAGTGGTGGTGAACGTGGGCGCATCCGACGATGACACCCGCGAGCGCGTGGTGGCGATTGATGATCCGCGCATCCGTATTCTCGACACCACGTGGGATTTCTCGCGCGGCCCAACGATGCTGGCCGACGAGACCGACCGTGCGTTGTTGGCATGCCGACATCGCTGGGGCATTTACATCCAGGCTGACGAAGTGCTCGCCGAGGGCGGCGCAGAAGCGCTGCGCGACGTGATCGTCGCGCGCGATAACGACACACGCGTCGAAGGAGTGCTGGTGCGCTACCACCACTTCTACGGCGGTTTCGACACCGTGGCGTCCAATCGCAGCTGGTACCGCACGGAGACCCGCGCGGTTCGCGTGGGGGCGAAACACGGGATTCACTCGTTCGGGGACGCTCAGGGATTTCGAGTCGGTGCCGAGCACCGGCGAATTCGTTCGGCCCCGAGCGCGGCGCTCATGCATCATTACGGCTGGGCCCGTCCCAGTTGGGCGCTCTCCGCCAAACGCAGCGAGGATCTCGCCATTTATCCCTGGCGACTCGAGCAGGATCAAGCGCGTCCGCTGCTCCCTTGGCTCCCCGGGATGAAGCCGTTCGAAGGGACGCACCCCTCCGTGATGCAGAGCTGGATCGCTGCGCGTCGAAGTGAGGCCCGCCTGATCGGACCGACCCGCTGGCGGCCGCATCACGCGAGGTTCCTTCTTTCCGACCTTGTGGAGCGGACCACCGGCTGGCGTCCCTTCGAGTACCGCAATTACGTCACGGTGTGAGACGCGGCCGTCAGTGACTGTTCGCCGCCACTGAGCAGCACTGGCAACCTCGCGTCGTAGCTGTGATGGGCGACGGCGTGCGCCCGGCCGCGCGCCGCCATGGCTCGGCGCTCCGGGCCGTCGGCAAGCAGCTCGCCGATCGCCGCAATGCATTCCTCGGGCGTGCGAAACCAGCGACAATGGACCCGGTCCTTTGCGAGTATTTCGATGTCGCGCACGTAGGGCCCGACGTAAGCCCCGCCACACGCCATCACTTTCCACATCCGGTCCGATGCCGAGGCGTGCTCGTCGTCCTGCGCGGGCACCGAGTTCGCGCCCAGCGAAACAGATGCGCCGGCAATCACCTCGGCCAAGCGGGTTGTATACACCGCGCCGCCAACCACCGGAAGTGTCACCGGCGCGCTTCCCCAGCCCGGTCCGCGGATCTGGAGGCGGAACCGTTTCGCAACCAATTCGAGCAACGGCCAGCGGTAGGGATACTGCCCCGATCCCACAAACGACACCTCACAGATGTCCTCGGACCTCACGTGCTCCGCTGGCTGCTCGAGGTCGGGGTCGAAAGCCTGTGGCAGGAAGCGGACCTGTGTAATCCCCATTGCGCGGTAGTGTTCCCGTTGATTCGCGTAGGTGGTGTACATCACATCGCAGAGTCGGGCGAGCTCCACGACTCCGGCTACTTCGTGGGCGTCGAAATACCAGAACGCCGAGGCGCGACCACGGAGCAGCCGGGCGAGTCGCTCGGGGCCAAGCGGCCAGGCGTGTCGAGTGCACAGGATGAAGTCTGGGTCGAATTGCTCGACCGCGCGTTCCAGGAACGGCCAGGCGAGTCGACCGAAACGGCGAGTCTGGCGGAGCACGTCAAACGGCAGCGCGGCGAGCCCGAGCCGTCGCGCCGAGCGGACGATCGCGTCCTCACTGCGATGCGGTGCCCACGCCCCCAACACGGCGAG
Organism: Gemmatimonadales bacterium; assembly: GCA_031388885.1. GTDB lineage: Bacteria > Gemmatimonadota > Gemmatimonadetes > Gemmatimonadales > GWC2-71-9 > Palsa-1233. Next base: position 15,451 of record JANMSC010000053.1, read on the forward strand.
TCGCTGGTAGGGGAGCCGGCGAACAACTGGTGACGGGGCCAACGTCTCGGGCGACATGGTCCCATCAAGATAGCGCGGCGTTTGCGCGATCACTCTGTTACAGTGACCTGCTCAGCTTCGCAACGCCGTAAGGGCAAAGGGTACGCTGTGCCCCTACTGTCCTTCGGGATTGAGCGGCGTTTAGAAGCGAATTGCCGCAACAGCCGAGATGGTTCGCGTCTTCACGCCGAGATTGTCGGCCGATCCGGCTTGCACCGATTCGAAAACGTTGGTAAGGCCGAGGTCACCACGGGCGCCGATCGAGAACTTGCCGAATTCCAATCCCGCCTCAACGATGCCACTGACTTCGGTCGACTTCACCGGATCCAGTTCCTGAGTGTCTTCACAGTTTGAGTCGTCGCCCGAGGCGGCCGTGGCCGGCCTGAACTTGCAGCCGATCTTGATGCCGACGGACGGACCGGCACCGACGTAGAGTCGCATCTTTCCGGTCCCCATTCCGAGCCGCAGGACCAGCGGTATCTGGAGGTAGTTGACCGTGGTCTTGGATGTTTCAGCGGTCGAGGGGTCTTCGGCCTTGGTGCCCTTGGAGGCGTAGAAGAGCCCGGGCTGCACCGCGAAGCCCATCGCTTCGAGGCGCGCGAAGGCGCCGGCGACGAAGGTGGCGTAGTTTTTCACATCGCCGATGAACTCGCCGGTGAAGGTCGAGAGTGAGCCGCCGGCCACGATGCCGAAGGAGATGGACTGTGCCGCGGCAGGTGCGAG
>JANMSC010000066.1:0-2606 GCA_031388885.1 Gemmatimonadales bacterium
TTTCGAGGGCGCCCATTGTCTGCGGAAATCCGAGCGAGCCTCAGGCCTTCTTGCGGCGACGCACCCCTGCGAGCGAGAGCAGGCCGGTCGCGAGCAGACCCATCGTGGCGGGCTCGGGAACGACGTCGCCCGGTGGCAGACCGGGCTGGGCGGTGAACCCTGCCACGGTCAGGCCAAAGGCATCAGTGATGCCGTTGCCGACAACGAAGAAATCGATGGTATTGACGCCGGCGTTGAAGTTGCTGGCGAGGTTAACGAGGGTCCCGCCAGCGATGTTGTAGGCGCCGCAGGTCCCGCTGCCTTGTGCCGACCCTCCGTTGAGAGAAAAAACCGGAGTGAAGGACACGGCGGTCGGGACATCGTCGCAGCCCCACCTGAAGGACAGGGACACAGTTGTCGGGTCGAACCCGGTCAGATCAAACGTCTGGCGAAATGTGTACCAAGGCGCAAAGGTGAAGTTCGAGCCGCCCACCACGTTCGTTATGAAGTTGGGCTGCGGGTACCCGACAACGGTGACAACGGCGGGAGAGAACACGCTGCTGAAGACACCACCGGTACCGGTGCTGACCGTCCAGTTCGGATCGACCGTGCCGGGGCTGCCCGAGGATGTCGAAAAGAAGCTCTGCGCGGAACCGGACGGCATTATCGCGACGCTCAGAATCAGCGTCGCTGCAGCAGACTTGAGGAAACGGTGATTCATGGGCGCCTCGCGATGGTGACGCTACGGAAGGATGAGCGGGAGCGGAAGACGCATTTTTTGAGCCCCGCCAGCAGCATCGCTATGTCGTTTTGTGGCCGCCACTTACCGAGATTTATCCGGGCCCGTTCGGCGGGATTGTTGTCGGACCGCCGCATCGACGTGTTGGCTCGGTGCAACGAAGAATGCCCGAAGATGCGCTGATCCCGGCCGGACACACGAACGGGCGCCCCGTTGAGGGGCGCCCGTTGTGTTTGGTACTGGACCCGCGGGACCGCGGGCTGACGCCCGCGGCTGACCGCATGTCCTAACGCGCGTTGCGCGTTAGTACATGCCACCCATGCCACCGCCGCCGCCCATCGGCGCCGACGACTTCTCTTCCTTGCGCTCGACCACGACGCACTCGGTCGTGAGCAGCAGGCCAGCGATCGACGCGGCGTTCTGGAGCGCCGTCCGGGTGACCTTCGTCGGATCGATGACACCTGCGCCCATCATGTCTTCGTACACGTCGGTCGCGGCGTTGTAGCCGAAGCCCCGGTCGGACGACTCCTAGACACGTGCCACCACGATCGAACCTTCGACGCCAGCGTTGGCGGCAATGACACGGATCGGCTCTTCGATGGCGCGACGGATGATGTTGACACCGATCCGCTCATCGCCCGTCGCTTTGACACCTTCCAGCACGCTCTGGCAACGCAGCAGTGCGACGCCGCCGCCCGGAACGATGCCCTCTTCGACCGCTGCACGGGTTGCATGCAACGCATCTTCGACGCGCGCCTTCTTCTCCTTCATCTCGGTCTCGGTCGCTGCGCCGACATTGATGACGGCAACGCCACCGGCGAGCTTCGCGAGACGCTCCTGGAGCTTCTCACGATCGTAGTCCGACGTGCTCTTGTCGATCGCCGAACGGATCTCGCCGATCCGGCCCTTGATGGCATCGCTCTCGCCATGGCCATCGATGAGCGTGGTGTTGTCCTTGTCGATCACGACACGCTTCGCCTGGCCGAGTTCGTTCAGCGTGGCGTTCTCGAGCTTGAAGCCGACTTCCTCAGAGATCACCGTGCCGCCGGTCAGGACCGCGATGTCGCGCAACATTTCCTTGCGGCGATCGCCGAAGCCCGGTGCCTTGACGGCCGCGACCTTGAGCGTACCACGGAGCTTGTTCACGACCAGCGTCGCCAGCGCCTCACCCTCGACATCTTCGGCGATGATGAGCAGCGGCTTGCCCGACTGCGCCACCTTCTCGAGCACCGGCAGCAGCTCCTTCATCGACGACACCTTCTTGTCGTGGATGAGGATGTACGGCGCGTCGAGCACCGCCTCCATCGCGTCCGGATCGGTGACGAAATACGGCGAGAGGTAGCCGCGGTCGAACTGCATGCCGTCGACCGTCTCAAGCGTGGTCTCGAGGCCCTTGGCCTCTTCAACCGTGATCACGCCTTCCTTGCCGACCTTTTCCATCGCCTCGGCGATGAGGTCACCGATCTCGCGATCGTTGTTCGCCGAGATCGTGCCGACCTGGGCGATGTCCTTCTTGCCGCTGGTCGGGACGGAGATCTTCTTCAGCTCCGCGACGAGGGCCTCGACGGCCTTGTCGATGCCGCGCTTCAGTTCCATCGGGTTTGACCCGGCAGTGACGTTCTTCAGGCCTTCACGGAAGATCGCCTGCGCGAGCACCGTGGCCGTGGTGGTGCCATCACCAGCAAGGTCGCTCGTCTTGGTGGCGACTTCCTTGACCATCTGCGCGCCCATGTTCTCAACCGGATCGGCGAGCTCAACTTCCTTGGCGACGGTCACGCCGTCCTTGGTCACGGTCGGCGACCCAAACTTCTTGTCGATGACGACGTTGCGACCCTTCGGGCCGAGGGTCACCTTGACCGCCTCAGAGAGCGCATCAACGCCCCGCTTC
>JANMSC010000078.1:0-6040 GCA_031388885.1 Gemmatimonadales bacterium
GGCAAAGCGTACGCTTTGCCCCTACTCGAAATCATCGATCATCGATCATCGATCATCGATCATCGCATCACGACACCACACGCCACCCTGTCCCCTGAGTTGCCGGCAGGGTCGGTCCGCATGTCGTCCGGACCAGCATGCACCACCACGGCTGCACCATCGAAGTCGAGCAGCTCCGCGAGCGTTCCACCGGTCGTCGCGTAGTTGATCGTCGCCGTCCCATCACCGGCAACGTCGATGTTCGGCAGGTCGCCCAGATGCGGACCGTCGGGGTTTTCGGTTCCGTGCGTGCGATCCGCTGGATTCCAGTGCGTGCCGGCCGACTTGAACGGCGGTTCGCACCGACCAGCCGCATGCAGGTGAAGGCCGTGCTGGCCGGCCGCCAGGCCGCGCAGCGAACCCTCCAGCGAGATCCGACCGTCGAGTTCACTGAGGCGGATGGTACCGATCTCTGCGCCTGTCAGGTCGCGGACCAAAGCCGTTGCCCTCGGCGCCGTACGGGCTGAGTCGGCGAAGGTGGCGGGTGTGTCCGCTCTGGGTGTCCCCGAGCCGCCGCACGCGGACGCTGCGAGAACGGCGGTCAGCATGATCGTGCGGTGCATGTTCAACTCCTCGCAGGGGAACCGGACGCGTGCTGGCTCGGTCTATCTGCGCAGCCGCACTACGGGTAACGTGATATTCGCCACGCGCCACACGCAAGGGGCATTGGACTCCTCCCGTGTTCGGTGATAGGATCAACGGCTCGTTCCACGCTTCTCGCCACGCGCCGACCCCGGACCTCTCCGCATGCGTATCACCGTGCTTACTGGTGGCTCGTCGTCCGAACGCGACGTCGCCCTTGCGTCGGCGGCCCAGGTGGTCGCTGCGCTCCGGTCGCGGGGCCACGCGGTGTCGGTCGTCGACACCGCGAGCGGGCTGCTTGATGCCGACCAGGAACGTCTTGTCCTGGTCCCACGGGTCGGTGCCGAGCCACCGGACGTGCGGGCTCGGGCTGCCGCGGAGCGAAACGTCCTGCTGGGTGGGCTGCTCACCAGCGCCGTGGTGTGTGACGCGGACGTGGTCTTCCTCTGTCTTCATGGTGGCCGCGGCGAAGACGGCACCCTCCAGCACCTGCTGGACGTCGCGGGCGTTCGCTACACCGGTTCGGGCCCTCTCGGCAGCGGCCTTGCAATGGACAAGGACGTGGCCAAGCGGCTCTTCCTCGCCGCCGGGGTGCCCACGGCAGCGTGGCTGATGCACCCGGCTACAGTACCCGATCAGGCCGCGGTCGACAGCGAACTGGTGGCGCGGGAGCTCGGCTGGCCGGTTGTCGTCAAGCCCTCGAAGCAGGGGTCAACGGTGGGCCTGACCGTGGTGGACAATGCCGCCGGCCTCGTCCCCGCCCTCGCTGAGGCGGCCAGGCACGACGACGAGGTGATGGTCGAGTCCTTTGTGCCGGGTCGGGAGCTCACGGTGGGCGTCCTCGGCACGACCGCCCTGGCGGTGGGGGAGATCATCCCGGAGCACGAGTTGTTCGATTACGAATGCAAGTACACACCCGGCATGTCGCAGGAGATCTTTCCGGCCGATATTCCGGAGACGGTGGCGTGGGAAGTGCAGCGACTTGCACTACGCGCCCACCAGGCGCTCAAGTTGCGCGGCTACTCGCGCGTGGATTTTCGCTTGACACCCGATGGGCGGCTCTACTGCCTGGAAGTGAACACCCTCCCCGGCATGACCGCGACGTCGCTGATGCCGCAGTCTGCGGCGGCGGTTGGGATCGGTTTTCCGGAGTTGTGTGAGCGAATTTGTGTGGCAGCACTGGACAACGCAACGGGGCAATAGTCGACTTCAGACCGCTCCGTCACAAGCATCACAAACCGCTGGTGGGCCTCACATGCTCGATTCTCCGCTCGACCGCATCACTCCCTGGGTTGGTCGCCTTCTGGTGATCAACGCGGTGGTGTTGCTGTTGCAGTGGACGATCCTGACGTCGGACCAGTTGGCCAGGCTGGTGGAGTTCGCGCCTGATCTCGCATTCAGTCGGCCGTGGACCTTTTTCACCTACATGTTCGTACACGGCGGACTGCTGCATCTCCTCGGCAACTCGCTCGCGCTGTTTGTGTTTGGCCCGCCGGTCGAGCGCCGCTTCGGCGGCCCGGTGTTCTTGCTCTTCTACGTCTACTGTGGGCTGGGTGGTGCGATTCTCTCGCTCGCGGCATCGCTCGCGGGCATGTCGGTCGAACCGTTTGTCGGTGCGTCCGGCGCCGTGCTCGGGTTGGCTGTGGCATTCTCGCGCCTCAATCCCGATGCCGAGCTGATGATCTTCCCGCTGCCGATGCCGATCAAGGCGAAACACTTCATCCTGGGAATAGTTGCGTTCGATGTAATTGGCGCGCTTGCCGGGACCGGCCGGATCGCGCACACGGCACACCTCGGCGGGATGGCGTTCGCGTGGCTGTTCTTCGCGATGCAGGGCATTGCCCGACCAATCGAGCCGCCACGCTTTCCCTCATTGCCGCGCCGCATCCCGGTGCCGCATCGCAACACGGATAGTGAGGGACGACAGGCTGCGCCCAGCCCGAGGCTCCAATCAACCGGGTCGGGCACCGCAAGCAACCAGGCAACCGACGCGGCTCTGAACGAGGCCGCGGAACTCGATCGGCTGCTCGACAAGATCAGCGCCAGCGGCCTGGCGTCCCTCGCCACCGACGAACAGCGCTTTCTTGAGGACGTCTCGCGTCGCCGCAAGGGCGGCGACTAGCAGCGGTGCTGCTCGACCTCGTCTCGCCGTGGGCTGCAGCGGTTGGGGCGAACGACAACGCCGCGCGTGCTGCGTTTCTCACCCGCAACGCCCCCCTGCTCGACCACTTGCGCCGCCAGCGCGCTCCCGATCACGGTGCACTCGGGCTCGCCACGGACACTCGGCCCCTTCTCGACCTCGCACGCCGAGCAACCGACCAGGCACTGCAACTCCTGCTGACCGACGTTGTCGATCGCGCCGCCGCGCTCGGCGCCGATGTGCCAGTCGTGGTCACGTTGCTCGCCGGCGATGGTCGGGGCGACATCGTCGAACCACTGCCCCAGGTCGATCCCGCCGCCGTCGCGCTGTTCGTTGAGCGCGCGGGATCGCAGGACGACGCGGCATCACTGCTCGCGGCCGGGCTCGCACGCGGCGTGGCACTCGTCACCCGCTGGCGCGCGGCCGACTCCGCCAGCGCACTCCGGCGTGCCTCGTCCGTTCCGTGGGATCGTTGGGTGCTCAGCCGAGACGTGCCGTTGGGTGAGTGGATCTATGCGGATGGCGTCGCAACGCGTCTCGCGCATGAGGTGGAACCGTCATTACCGCTGCATCGGCTGCTGGGCGTATCGACCAGCGCGTTGTCGCGACTGCGTGAGACGGAGCGCGCGCTGCGGGCGCGCCTGGCCGAGGACCTGCCGCGCGCCGGCCTCGGTCCGGTGCTGCGCTGGATGGTCCCGGATGCGCCAGCATCAGCTCGCACCATCGACGGTCACGTCATCCCGTCGGGCGCAGGACGCTATCTCGGTTGGCGGTTGACCGCGGAACGGGTCAACAAAGTCGGCATCAGGGCGGCGATTCGGGGCGCGATCTAAGAAGTGCGACGCATGCGTCGCACCTGCTACGGCAACGTCAACGTCGGACAGTTGCCCGTGACCGCCACGTCGAGTGACGCACCCGAACACAACGTGACCGCTCGTCCGCTGGCGGTCTTCTCCAGCACGACCTGCACGTTGAAGATTCCGCTCAGGTTGGCGACCACCAACGGGGTGAACGTCGTCGCAGGGGCGACCTTCGCCCACAGCTGCGCACCGGCAAGCCGTACGTTGTAGCGATTCGTCACGTTGCCCTTGAGCCGAACCTCGCACGCGTCGGCGCGCTGCAGACACGCCGCATCGACATCAAATTCGATCTCGAAGATCAAGTTGACGCGGTACGGAAACTCACTCTCATCCTGCAGGCCGGAGAGGTTGCCGCCACAGCCGGTGATGCTCGCGAAGGCGAACACGGCAAGGAGTCGAAAAAAACGCATTTGCTGCTCCAGGTGGGAAGTCGCACCGTTGGAATGGAATGCCGGTTCAGTCGTCGGCCGCCGTACCGGCCATGATTAGATTCGGCGCATGAGCGATCTTTCTACACCCCTGCCGCGCACCGTGATCACCGTTCGTGCCCACGGCACGATGGTGGTTGAGACCAGCGGCGAGTTCGTGATTCAGGATAACGACGGCAATCCGCTGCCCTTGCCCGAGCGAAAGAATCCCGCCCGCATTTCACTCTGCGGGTGTGGGCAGTCGCGCACCTGGCCGGTGTGCGATGGATCGCACAAGGAGTGCGGGCGGGGCACGGACGTGAATCCGGTGGCGCGCGTCCCCGTCGACCGGACGTGATCCGTAGGGGCGCCGTAGGGGCGAAGCATGCTTCGCCCGACGCTTCGCCCCTACAAATCATTTCCCCACGCAGAATCCGGCAAACACCCGATCGAACACATCCTCGCGATCCACGACGCCAATCAGGTCCGCCAGGGCGTCAGCCGCCCGGGTAAGCGCCTGCGCGGCGAGGACCGCTTCCCCACGAGCTGCCTCGCCCAACGCATCACCCACCGCTGTCAGGCCGGCCTCAGCCGCAACCAGGTGCCGTACCCGGGTGAGGAGCGCCTCGCCCGGATTGCTCGTCGTGTCGGTGAACAGGCGCCCGACCAACGCTGTGCGTAGCTCGCCCAGCCCGGCGCCAGTCAGCGCCGAAGCCCCCAGTGAGCCCAGTGACTGATCGTCGCGACTGAGATCGATCTTGGTCCGCACCACCATGAATCGAGAATCGTGTGTAAACGAAGGTTCAGTTATTTGACCATTTTTCAGTGTTTCCGCACAGTACAGCACGATATCAGCTCGCTCGAGGTACCCGTGACTCACCGCGATTCCCATCGCTTCGACCGCCTCAGCGTCGCTCCTGAGCCCGGCGGTGTCGACGAGCGTGACCGGCCACCCGTCGATCGTTGTCTCCGCCTCAACCGCGTCGCGAGTTGTCCCGGGCATATCAGACACCAACGCCCGGTCGCGACCAAGAAGTGCGTTGAACAGCGACGACTTGCCCGCATTGGGCGGGCCAGCGAGCACCACCAGGGCGCCCCGGCGGACTCGCTCACCCTCGACAGACGTCGCCGCAACCTTGCATAGTTTGACTTGCAACTCCGTAAGGTCAGCCATGATCCGGTCCGAGCTAACCGGCCCATCATCTTCCTCTGGGAAGTCGATGGCGTAGGCCAGCAGCGCCTGACATGCCAGCACGGCGGCCCGCAGCCCTGTGATGCGCGCTGAGAGCGCGCCGTCGAGTTGCGCCAACGCCTGGCGCGCCTGGGCCGGCGCCGTCGCGGCAATCAGGTCGGCCATCCCTTCGGCCTGCAGCAGGTCGAGCTTGCCGTTGATCACGGCGCGCCGCGAAAACTCACCGGGCAACGCCAGCCGAGCGCCGGCTGCGAGGCACGCCGCCACCAGCCGAGCGGGCACGAGAGTGCCGCCGTGGGACGAAAACTCTACCGTGTCGTCGCCGCTGAACGACGCCGGGGCCGGGACCGCGGTGACCAGGGCGCGGTCGAGCAGCTCGCCCGCGGCATCAGCGAGCACCACCAGCTGGGCCAGGCGAGCGCGGCTGGGGTCGAATGACGGCGCGAGGGCGGTCGCGATCCGGAAGGCGTCGGGACCGGCGAGGCGGACAAGGGCCAGCGCGCCGTGGCCGGGGGGGGTGGCGAGCGCGACAATCGTACCGGGGTCACGCAGAGCCGCAGAGGGGTCACGCGGAGCCGCAAAGGAACTGAGAGCCGCAGAGGGTTCAGTTGACAAATCGGCGCCTCTTCGCGGAAATGGGATTCCGTGAACTTAGGGGGTGCGTCGAAGTTGACGAATGGAGTCGCTGGAGGATCTTACGGGTGCGATCGTCGACACGGCCGTGCGCCTTCACACGCGACTTGGCCCAGGACTACTCGAGCGCGTCTATGAGGTGGTGTTGTGGCGCGCGCTACAGCGTCGCGGATTCACGGTCGAGCGC
>JANMSC010000082.1:0-4500 GCA_031388885.1 Gemmatimonadales bacterium
GCGGCGTCCCGGGTGGCGCTCGACGCGCTCGATCCGCGCAACATCACCCTCGAGCCCGAGTATTACGCCGAAGTCGATGCCCAGCGCTTCGCGCGCGTCAAGCCGCTGCTCTGGCTCTGGTACTCGTTCGATCGCCTCCCCGTCGCAGGGCAGAATGTCGACCTCGGCGTGCACTTTCGTCGGATGCTTGCCGCCCACGTGTTCGCCCGTGTCGGCCGCAACTTCAAGTGCTTCCAGCACACCGAGTTCTCCTTCGGATACGACCTGGAGGTCGGTGACGATGTGGTGGTCCACCGCCATGTGTTGCTCGACGATCGCGGCGGCATCACCCTTGGCGATCGCGTCTCGATCTCCGACTATGTCAATATCTATTCGCACACCCACAGTATCGTCGATCAGAAAGACGTCACATCGATCCGGACGGTGCTCGAGGACGATGTCCGGATTACCTATCACGCCACGGTGCTGGCAGGGGTGCGCGTCGGCCGCAATGGCATGGTTGGCGCCAGCGCCCTCGCCACAAAGGACGTTCGCCCGTACCATGTTCATGTGGGGATCCCCGCGAAGTCGATCCGGGTAAAACCGAATGCGCCGCAGGACATGATCTCGACGTCGCGGGATCGCGGGGGGACATAGGCAGGGGCAAAGCCCACCCCGTTACCCATCCGTTGCACATCCCCGACACAATCGTCACGCAATTCCGCGATTCTCCCCATGCTACAGCCACCCGTCCGACTTCCGGACGGAGGCCTACTGCATGAACGGAGTTGATTGCGATGAATCGTACGATGATCGGCCGAACACTGCTACTTCTCGTAACAGTGCTGCTTCCGGCGGTCGCCGGCGCGCAGGGTACTGGCAAACTCGTCGGTCGAGTCCTCGACGCCGACGGTGGCGTCCCGCTGGGCGGCGCCCGGGTTTCGATCGCCGGCACGACGCTGAACGCCACGACAGCGGTCGACGGCCGATACACCATTGCAAGCATCCCCGCCGGCACCGTGACCGTGCGGTCGCTGATGATCGGGTACGGACCGAAATCGGTCAGCGGCGTGGTGGTCGTTTCGGGAGAGGTGACGACGCAGGACGTGACCCTCGGGGCACAGGCCGTACAGCTGGCGGAAATCACGGTCAGCGCCGGCGCCGAGCAGGGATCGGTCAACGCGGCCCTCGACGAACAGCGCAACAGCATCGCGGTGGTGAGCGCGATTTCGTCGGAGCAGATCGCCCGTTCACCCGATAGCGATGCCGCCGCTGCAGTGCAACGCGTGAGCGGCGCCACCGTCCAGGACGGTCGCTATGTGTCGGTTCGTGGCCTCGGCGACCGCTATACCACCGCATCTCTCAACGGTGCGCGTATTCCGTCGCCCGAACCCGAACGCAAGGTCGTGCCGCTCGATCTCTTTCCGTCATCGTTGTTGAGCGGAATAACAACAGCCAAGACCTTCACGCCGAACCAGTCGGGTGACTTTTCGGGTGGCGCGGTGGATATCCGTACCCGTGAGTTCGGCGGCCAGCGCTACCAGGCGTTCTCCGTCAGCACCGGCTTCAACGACGCGGTGACGGCGCAGGACGTGTTGTTCGCGCAATCGACCGGCCGTGACTGGCTCGCGCTCGGCGCGTCGCCGCGCGCCCTGCCAAGCGCCGTCGCCGATGCCGACTTCACCCAGCAGCTCCCGGCGTCCCAGGTGAACGCTTTGATCGGCACCCTGCGCAACTCCTGGTCAGCAAATACTCGCACGATCCCGCCCAATGGTGGCTTCGGCCTGTCGCTCGGCGGATCGCTTCCGACCGGGGGCAACGGCGTCAGCTACCTCCTCTCGGGCACGTACTCGGCGACCCAGGAAATCAAGAAGGGCCAGGTTCGCGCACTCGCCTCGACCCAGGGCAGCGGCGAGGCCGAAGAGACTGACCGTTTCGAAGGGACGACTGGCCGGAGCAGCGTGCTCTGGGGCGGCATTGCGAACTTGTCGTCCACCTTCGGCTCGCATACCAAGGTATCCCTCAACAACACGTATAACCGTACGATGGACAACGAAGGTCGGCGGGAGACGGGGCTCTCCGAGAACCTCGGCCTGCCGCTCGACATCCAGCGCCTGCGTTACGTGGAACGCAACCTCCTCTCGTCGCAGCTATCGATTCACCACGAGCTGAGTGCACGCCATCAGGTCGATTGGGGCGTGAGCTACTCCGATGTCAGCCGCAAGGAACCCGACCGCTCCGAGATCGTCTACGCCCGCGAGTCCGAGGGCACAGCGCCGGCGTGGTACGGCTTTTCCAACGAGGCCGCCGTTCGCACGTTCGGTGACCTGGGTGAGCAGTCGATCGAGGCGAACGCAAGTTGGCAGGTCCTGCTTGGTGCCCCGGCGTCGAGGCGCACAGTCGAAATCGGCGGCCTCTACCGGGCGACCGATCGTGACGCACTCAACAATTCCTATTCGATCTCACTCGCCCGCCCGCTCTCGCTGGAAGATCGTCAGCGTGCGCCGGAGGAGATCTTTGGTGGCGCGTTCACCGGTACCGGCGATGAGAACTTCCGGATCGTTCCGCTTGCCGCCGGTGGCTCGTACAACGCAACGGACCGCCTCGCCGCAGGGTACGCCATGATCACCATGCCCCTGGGTTCGCGGCTTGACCTGATCGCCGGCGCCCGGTTGGAGAATTCGCGGGTGCGGGTGGCATCCCGTTCAACCGTTGGTCAGCCATCCCTCGCCGAACCGACGTTTACTGACGTGCTGCCTTCGGTCGCGCTCACGTGGCGGACGAATGACGACATGAACGTTCGCCTCTCGGCCACCCAGACGCTTTCTCGCCCCGAATATCGGGAACTGTCGCCGATCCTGTTTCGCGAAGTCATCGGCTTCGACAACGTGCGAGGCAATCCGGACCTGCAGCGTGCGCTGATCCAGAACTATGACATGCGTTGGGAGTGGTATCCGAAGCAGGGCGAGATCATATCGGTCGGTCTCTTCGCGAAGAAGTTCACGGACCCGATCGAGCGCGTCTACCTCGGCTCGTCGGGAACGCGGATCATCAGCTACGTGAACGCGAAGGGAGCCAACAACTACGGCGTCGAACTTGAGGTCCGCAAGGAGCTTGACGTGCTGGGAGCGGCGTTGAGCAACTTCGCGGTGTTCTCCAACGCGACCATCATGAAGTCGAAGATCGAAATTGATCCCACCGCGGGGTCAATTACCAACGCCGAACGGAAGATGGTCGGTCAGGCACCCTACGTGTTCAATGCTGGCCTGACCTGGTCGCACCCGACCACGGATGCGTCGGCCACCGTGCTCTTCAATCGCGTTGGCGACCGCATCACCGAGGCCGGCGAAGTGCCGCTGCCAGACGTGATCGAGCAGCCCCGCAATGTGCTCGATCTGTCGCTCCGGTTTCCGATCGCTGGCAGCCTCAGTGCGCGGGTCGATGCCAAGAACCTGCTGGACGCGCCCTACCTCATCACGCAGGGATCCGTCACGCGGGAATCGTATCGCGCCGGCCGAGTCATCGGGGTCGGATTCAACTGGAAGCCGTAACACGATCGTGACGCCATCATCACACAACGCCGATCCCCTCGGGCTTGATTCGCCCCCTTGGAGTCGGCGTTCGGCGTTCACGGAGATCACAAATACCACGGAGACGGACATGAAGTTCGGTAACCGATCAACTGTTCGCGCGCTGATGCTCGCCGGCATCGTCGCGCTTGGCGCATGCAGCAGCGACAATGGCGGCGATCCGATCATTCCGCCGGCCAACGACCCGCCGACGGGCCTCACGGCCACCGCGACCGGCGGCACGTCGATCCGCGTGACCTGGACCGCGGGCAACCCGGCCGTGACAGAGTACGTGCTTCAGCGCGCGGCCGGAGCGGCGGGCACCTTCGCCGACCTTACTCGACCCGCAGCCGCAGCCGTGCAGTTCGATGACACCGGACTCTTGCTGACCACCCAGTACCGCTACCGGATCGCCGCGGTGCGTGGCGGCGTGACGTCTGCGTTCTCGACCGAGGTGTCCGCCTCCACCACCGGAGCGACCCTCACCGACGTGACTGCCGACATCACGGCGAACACGACGTGGACCGCGGACAGGATTTACCGCATCAAGGGCTTCCGAAAGGTGGCGTCGGGTGCGACGCTCACGATCCAGGCTGGCACGCGCATCGAGGGTGACTTTGCCACCGTCGGATCATCACTCTTCGTCCTGCGCGGCGCGCGGATCATCGCCGACGGCACCGCCGCAGCACCGATCGTCTTCACGTCGTCGCAGCCAGTCAACGCACGTCAGCCGGGCGACTGGGGTGGATTGATCATCGTCGGCAACGGCAGGATCAACCGATCGGGCACGGTCAACCTTGAAGGAACCGGTACTGACAATCTGCTCAATCCGCTTATTCCGTACTCGGGCGGCGACAACAACGCCGACAACAGCGGTTCCTTCAAGGTTGACCGTGCCCGATCGGTTGATCCTGCCGTTGCCGACGATGATCAATCCACCCCAGTCGCCCGG
>JANMSC010000090.1:0-6961 GCA_031388885.1 Gemmatimonadales bacterium
TGCTGGAAGTAGAGCGCACGTGGGGCTGGCGCTTGCCCGGTAAGAACGGTCAGGGCGCAGAGGATGGGAGGGATGGCTACCAACACTTTGTATTTCATGGCAGGTCTCGGCTATAGCAGGAAGTTAGACGCCAACCCAAGCCGAAAGTCAAATGTGTGGCGCACAGCAAAACCCGGGGGCGGCCACGACGCCGCGTGCCAAGATCCTAACGGACTGCGCTTGAGTTGCGGTCCGCGGGCCGTGACAGAACGACCGGCAACTGCACGCGCTTGTCATGTGCCGCGGCGAACGAGTTCCGAGTGACGAAAGCAACCGAGCTCATGGTCGTTGACCATCCCTACCGCCTGCATGAGGGCGTAGCAGATCGTTGGCCCAACGAAACGAAAGCCGCGTTTCTTCAGGGCCTTGCTCATGCGACGAGACTCCTCCGTCTGCGCGGGTAAATCCGCGGGCCGCTTGAAGCGGTTGTGGACAGGCTCGCCGCCTACGAAGCTCCACAGGAACTCCGAGAACGAACCGAACTCCTTTTGAACGGCTAGGAACGCCTTCGCATTGTCCACTGTTGATGTGACCTTGAGTTGGTTTCGGACGATCCTGGGGTTCTTCAGAAGGCGAGCGACTCGCGCTGGTGTGTAGCGGGCTACCTTGGCTGGGTCAAACTCGCTGAAAGCCGTGCGATAGCTGTCACGTTTCTTGAGAATGGTTGTCCAACTCAGGCCAGCCTGGGCACCTTCGAGGGTGAGCATTTCGAAAAGGTGGCGATCGTCGTATGAGGGCACGCCCCATTCCCCATCGTGGTATTCGATGTCGAGAGGCGTGCCCGGAACCCAAGCGCATCGTTTCATGACAGCCTCCCCCGTGGCACCTAACGGGGTGCGCTTGAGTGGCGAACGCGCGCCGCGCCGAAGGCGCCCAGGTGCGGCGCGGCCGTCGGCAGCAAGCGCGCGTTATGCCGCAGGCGAAACGGAGCGGCGCGGGCTGCGGACGGCGTCCAGAATTGCCTGAGGATGTCGCTCGACCACTTCGAGCAGGCGGCGCGATGATCCGTCAGGAACTCGCACACCTTGCTCCCATCCGCGGACCGTCCCGACACTCACATTGAGCGCTTTGGCAAAGACAGGCTGGGACAGGCCAAGGCCCGCGCGAATTCGACGGACCCGCACAGATCCGTACCGAGGCGGGGGCGCTACCGTGGCGTCTCGTACCGTGCGCCGGTGGCGTCGAGCCGGACGCAGCGTGCCAGCCTCGATGGCGACAGCCTGTGCCATACTCTCCAACAACAATACGGCTACGCTTCGCTTCCTTTTACCAGTCATCCGAGTTCCTCCAAGTGCCTGACCATCGTCCGGAGCATTTTCTTATCGGCTGCCGACAGGTCGACTTGCTCATTCTTTGGGTACGCGACGAGGAAGTAGATACGTCCTCGGACTTCGATATACAGATAGAGAAGTCGAGCTCCTCCACGTTTCCCTCGACCGGGTAAGGGAACGCGAAGCTTTCGAATGCCGCCTGTCCCCGCCACCAGCGTGCCGGCCCTCGGCTCGGCCAACAAGGTGAGTTCGATTTGCCGCATCGCCTCGTCGTCGAGCAAGTCGGCGGTCGTGGTCTCGAACAGCGGCGTGTAGATGAACTCGAGTTGGCACCCGGTGTCAGTCACCAAGGAAGGTACTACTCGGTAGTATGGCTCGCAAGGGCTGTCTCAGCCGAGGGGAATGGTTCACAGAACGATCACGATGTCTGGCGGCACAACGACTGGCGTTTCTGCTGCGGCCGCGCACTGCGGAGGAGGCGCTCATTCGCTGCGCGGCCGGGATCTTGCCTCATTTTCGTTGACACGTTCGGATTAGGCGGCGAGCGCCTCGAAGGCAACCGGTGATTGATACCCGAGCGCCGAATGCAGCCGCTCATGATTGTCGTACCGAAAGTACCGCTGAAGCAATTCACGGAGGGGGCCATCGGCGGCAAACACGCCGCCGCGTGTCGTCTCCGCTGTGAGCGTATGGAAGAAGCGTTCCATGTGCGCGGTATCCTCGGGGCCCCGCTGGTTCGCACTTTGGAGGATGCCGACGTGCCGCAGTCGGTCCCTGCACTGCTCCGCGAGATACTCGGATCCGCGATTACTGTGAAAGATCAGTCCGTCTGGCGGTACGCGTCGCCCCACGGCCGCGTTGAGCACCGCGCGCGTGACACTCGCATCGCGTCGACGACGCAACGCCCACGCAATCACGCGGCGCGAATACTGATCCATGATCACGGCGAGGTAGCGCCACCGTCCCGCGACGGCGAGATACGTGATATCACCGACCCAGATCTGGTTGCACGCCGTCGGTATGGTGCGGCGAATCCGATTCGGATGGTGCTCGTAAAAGCGGTGCACGCCGACGCGCGCGCGATACCCGCGCACCGCTTTGCCCCGCAGTCCGGCCGCGCGCATCAGCCGGGCAACACGCCGCCGACTCACCATCACGCCGTCCCCATGGAGGGCCTGGTACACGCGCGGGCTCCCATAGCGACCGTCGTGCGCTGCAAAGACGCGCTGAATCTGCGTGGTCAATACCCGGTCCTGCTGCGCGTGCACACGCAGTGGGCGACCCCGCCAGGCGCAATACCCCGTACGGGTGACGCCGAAGAGACGACAGCAGCGCGTGATGCTCATGGTCGCGCGCTGGGTGTCGATAAAGGCGAATGTCTCGCCTTGTGAGCGGAACAGAACCGGAGGGCTTTTTGTAGGAGCTCATGCTCCTCCTGCAGTCGGGCGGGCGCCCGCTCCACCGCTTCAAGTCGCTTCCCTTCGCGGAGCGGTGCCGCGGGGGGGTTCGGGGACCCCACGTGGCGCATGCGCCCCTCGCGAAACTCCGTCCGCCACGTCGACAACATGAACGGATGAATCGCGAGCGACGCGGCCACCGCCTGCACCGGCACGCCGCCTGGTCGACTCAGCTCCACCGCCGCGCGCTTGAACTCTCGACTGTACGCCCGAACCTTGCGGGGACCTGGACGGGCCACAGACACCTCCTGCTGGTGAGTCGAAAGTGTCTACCAAAGTGGTGCAAGAACCCCTGTCCGCTTCATGCGGTTGTTAGGCAGCAGCGACACGCGCTATGGCTGGCGGGGGACCGGCAGATGCGAGACCAAGATGATCAGGGCGCCGACGATGCACACGGAGGCACCAATGAAGTCCCGCCGATCGGGAAGAACGCCCTCCACCTTCCAGAGCCACACGACGGACATCGCGATGTAGGTCCCGCCGTAGGCTGCGTAGGCTCGACCTGCCGCGTTGGCTTCCACGCGTGTGAGGAGCCAGGCGAAGGCAACCAGTAATAGCACGCTGGGCACGAGCCACCACGCAGACCGGCCGTTCCGCAGCCACATCCAGAAGCCGAAACACCCGCCGATTTCTGCCAGCGCGGCCAGGGTGTACACGACGGCCGTGCGCATCAGCGTGCTTCGGCCAAGGCGACGAGTGGGACGCAGGTGGAACTCGGCCCGCCGTTGCACTGGTCCGTGCAGGCCGCGGCAAAGGTGGCCATGGACCGTTCCAAGGCTCGCAGTTCCGAGAGCTTCTGACGGATCGTCTGGAGGTGCGCCTCCGCGATGTCGCGGATCTCGAGGCACGAGCGGCTGGGATCGGCCTGCATGTCGATGAAGGTGCGTACCTGTCCGATGGTGAACCCGAATTCTCGGCAGCGGCGAACGAAGACGAGCCGTTGAATGTCCTCCGGGGTGTAGGCGCGCTGCCCGCTGGCTCGCCGCGCGGGCACTGGCAACAGACCGATCGATTCGTAATAGCGGATTGTGGGGGTGTTGGTGCCGGTCCGTCCGGCGACCGCCCCGATTCGAAGCTCCGACATTAGGAAATCACCTGGGAAAGGAGAGGGGCTTGCCCTTCAAGTTACTTGAAGTATTACGATTGAGAAGTCTTGTGGTCAAGGCCGAACCGGAACTGACGGAAGGAGAGGGCATGACGAACGGGAACACGTGTACGCTGCCGAGCCACGAGTACTCGGGCCGGATGTTACCGATCGCGGAGCTGAACCGCGACGCGCTGGAACAGGTGGAGCGGATGCTGCGCGAGCTTCGGCTGTACTATCGAAAGGACGCTGAGGCGCGGGTGCGGGAGTTCGTGCGCACGGAATCAGCTTGCTGCGGGTTCCTGACGTTTGAGGTTGCTGTGCGGGAGGCGCAGGTAGTGGCGACCATCGTGGCGCCCGCTGACGCCGAAGCGGCTGCTCAACCGTTGTTCGATCAGTTCGCCGCAAAGGAGGCCACTGGGGCGGGGTGTGCATGCAGTGGTGCAGCGGCACCACCGAAGGTCATAGGCGGGGGCGCCGCGCAGGTCGCGGTCAAGACGAGTGCGGCGGCGGCGATCGCCTGTGGCGTCTGTTGTCTGGTGCCGTTTGTCTTTCCGGCCGTGGCGCTGACCACGACCGGCGCTGGCATCGCTGCGCTCGCAGGGGTGTACTGGTGGGCGATACGGCTCGCGTTCCTTGCGCTGGCCGCTGGCTGGCTGTGGCTGCTGGTTGATTCAGTGCGGCGCGGCCGACGCCCGGGCCGGGCCACCGTGGTGGCGATGGCGTCTGCGACGGCCTTCACCTTCTTGGCGTACAGCTGGTCGTTCGCGGAACGGCACGTCATCGCGTGGATCAAGCAGATCTAGCGGCACCACCTCGCAGCCGTCTAACGCACCGCGCTTCTGCGGCGGGGACCGTTCCGGCGCAGCCACCGTGACTGTCTATATTGGCTAACCCAGCAGTCGCGGCGGTTGCGCCACATCGGGCGGCCCCGCCCGCAGCAAGCGCGGGTTATGCCGCCATCACCCGGATGCGACGATCTCTGCCTCGTCCAAGAGTCGTCGCCCGTGACGGACCGTCACGATCGCGATCCGCCGCGACTCAACGCGATAGATGACGCGGTAGTTGCCGTAGATGAACTCGCGGTATTCTGGCCGATTGAGTTCCGGGACGCGTCGTCCACGTTCGGGGAACTCGGCGAGCGACTTGGTCGCGTTGAAAAGTCCGGTGAGCCACGTCGTGGCGGCACCTGGACTGTCCTCCGCGATGTACGTCGCAATCTCAACCGCCCGCTCCAGCGCGAGGGGTGCCCAGGTGACCCTCACCGCGCCAGGCGCGCGAGCGCGGCCGCCGTTGCCTTGGTATGGGAGAGTCCTTCCCCGCGAGCCAACTGGTCCTCCGCTGTCTGGATGTCCTCAAGCAGCTCGAGTCGATCCTGCATGGCCTCATACACGTCCGCGTTCATGAGCACGGCAGCGCTCCGACCATGCTGGGTCAGGATGACGGGCCGCTTGGTTCGCTGCACCTGATCGAGCACGGCGGCGAGGTTGGCACGGAAGTCCGCCAGCGGGCGAATGTCTTGGGTGGGGCGCAGACGGGGCATAAGGGAACCTCGGGGTCGAATTGTACACGATAATGTACAATAAGGCTGGGTTCCGCGGTAGTCCGTTCTATGCCAAATGCTGGAATCGGCATAACGTTCGGTTGTGCCGTGGCCGCCCACCTGCTTCGCCAGACCGGCCAGCGGCACCAACCTTCGTTATGCCGCGCTCGCGCCGATCTCTTCGAGACTGACCAGCGGCAAATTCGCGACGCTTGCCGCATGCTCGATGGTCATGCTGACGAGATTCCCGTCCTTGTCGAGGTCGACGAGGACGTTCTCTGAGATCTCGCGCGTCTCGTCCACGAGGGCGTCGGAGAACTCCAGTAGCGCCGTGTCGGTGTCCTTGAAGTACTTGACGTTCATGGGCGGAACCTTCGGTCAAAGAACGCGTTGTGGACGGTCTCGCCGTCCGCGAGCAGTATCACGCGGAGATGCCGCTGCTCCTCCGGAATGTATACCCACCGGCGCATCCGGCCATCCCCCTGAATGACCTCGGCGATGGGCTGCTGAATCGCCATCTCGATCCATTCGTCTCGGATGCCGACTCGATCGGCGCGCTGCCGAGTGTAGCGGAAGTACTCTGTGGACTTGAAGATACGCGATCTCCGTAAGTCGGCCTAACGGCCTGCAAATCAGCCGCGAGCGCGCTTGCGCCGGGCGCACATGATGGGCGCGCTCGGCGGCTGCATTTGCGTGTTATGCCACCCCTGCCTTGCTAGCCCGCCAACGGAGATTCAGTCGGCGATGATTGGCGGCGCAATCGCGCAGGTAGAGATTGATCAGCGTCTGATACGGGATCTCCGATTCCTGTGCCAGCGCCTTGAAGTAGTTGACCGTGGTGGCATCCAGGCGGATGGTCACGGGCTGCTTCAGCAGCTTGGCGTACGGGTTCGGACGTCCCTTTGAAAAGTCATACCGATCCTTCATCGCTTGCCTCCCTCCTCATATTGCCGCCGCTCGATGCGGTCTGCCTTCCGGGCCGAGATGATCCGGATGACCCGTTCCGCGGTTCGGTAACAATGGACCACGACCAGCGTGCGGCTCGCAGCGCTCGCGCCAAGCAGGACGAAGCGATCCTCCTCAGCCGAGTGCTCTGGGTCATCGATCAAGACACCGTGTTCGTCGGTGAACACGGTCTGGGCTTCACTGAACGACACCCCGTGCTTGCGGAGATTGGCCGCAGCCTTGCGCGGATCCCACTCGAAGCGTAGGTCGCTCATCCCCAAATGTACATGTGATGTACATACACGGCAAGGATGGTCAACTGACGAGAGCGCGAAACGAGCGTTGGCATAACTAGTATTGGACCCCTCGTCGGCCCGGCACAATCACGTAATACATTAGCCAGTGAGCGTCCTAATCCGGAAGTGCTGCCGCCGAATCACGGGACAGGCGATCCGCCGGACTTCGCACCGCCAACCCA
Source organism: Gemmatimonadales bacterium (assembly GCA_031388885.1). Classification (GTDB taxonomy): domain Bacteria; phylum Gemmatimonadota; class Gemmatimonadetes; order Gemmatimonadales; family GWC2-71-9; genus Palsa-1233. Next base: position 6,818 of record JANMSC010000090.1, read on the forward strand.
CCCCGGTTGAGCACGTGAGTGTAGATCATCGTGGTCGAGACGTCCCGATGGCCCAATAACTCCTGCACGGTGCGAATGTCGTACCCATCGTCAAGCAAGTGCGTCGCGAACGAATGCCGGAGCGTGTGGCAGCTCGCCCGCTTC
>JANMSC010000094.1:0-1530 GCA_031388885.1 Gemmatimonadales bacterium
CCTCGGGCTTCAGCGCAGCCTGCATCTGGTCGCGAACCTCCTTCAACGTCGGCCAGAGATCCTTGAGGAAGACATCCTTGCCCGCCTTATCCTGCCCGATCGGTTCCTTGGTCAGGTCGATGTCCACGCGGCCGGCGAGCGCGAAGGCCATGACGAGTGGCTGCGACATCAGGAAGTTGGCCTTGATGTTCTGGTGCACGCGGGCCTCGAAATTGCGGTTGCCGGAAAGCACGGACGCGGCCACGAGGTCGTGCTTGGTGATGGCCTCCTCGATCGCGGGGTGCAGCGGCCCGGAGTTGCCGATGCACGTGGTGCAGCCGTAGCCGACGGTCTGGAAGCCGAGCTGATCGAGATAGGGCGTGAGACCGGTCTTGTTGAGGTAGTCGGTGACGACACGCGAGCCGGGCGCCAGGGAGGACTTCACGACCGGGTTCACCTTCAGGCCCTTCTCGACGGCCTTCTTGGCGAGCAGGCCGGCCGCGAGCATGACGCTCGGGTTCGAGGTGTTCGTGCAACTCGTGATCGCGGCGATCAGCACGGAGCCGTGGCCGATGTCGCCCTCCACCCGGGGTGCGGGGCCCGCAACCTTGTCGGGCGTGGGCCGGTTGTTGGCCATCTCGCGTTCGGTAAGCGGATTCGTCGCCTGGGCCGCGGAATGCTGGAGGGAAACGGGTTCCTGGCTGCCGCCACCGCCGTGAAAGGAACCATTCGAGGCGACATGGGTGCGCTTCGCCAGCTCCCCGGCCGGCTTGCCAAAGCCGTTTTCGGCGACGGGCTTCGAAAAGGCCGTCGTGAATTCCTTCTTCATGTTCGGCAGTTCGATGCGGTCCTGCGGGCGTTTCGGACCGGCGACGCTCGGGACGACGGAGGTGAGGTCGAGGTCCACGACCTGCGAGTAATCGATCGCGCCCTTCTGCGGGATGCCCCACAGGCCTTGCGCCCTGTAGTAGGCCTCGTAGGTGGCAATGTGCTGGTCGTCGCGACCGGTGGCACGGAGATAGTTGATGCACTCGGCGTCGATGGGGAAGAAACCCATGGTCGCGCCGTATTCGGGCGCCATGTTGGCGATGGTTGCCCGGTCCACCACCGGCAACGCGGTGGCACCGGGACCGAAGAATTCGACGAATTTGCCGACGACCTTGGTCTTGCGCATCAGCTGCGTGACGGTCAGCGCCAGGTCGGTGGCGGTGACGCCCTCGCGGAGCGCGCCGGTCAGGTGCACGCCGACGACGTCGGGCGTAAGGAAATAGACCGGCTGGCCGAGCATTCCGGCTTCCGCCTCGATGCCGCCAACGCCCCAGCCGACGATGCCGATGCCGTTGATCATCGTGGTGTGCGAATCGGTGCCGACAAGCGTGTCGGGATAATAAACGTTGCCCGCGCTGAGCACGCCCTTGGCAAGATACTCGAGATTCACCTGATGCACGATGCCGATGCCGGGCGGGACAACCTTGAACGTGTCGAACGCCTGCATGCCCCACTTGAGGAACTGGTAGCGCTCGCGGTTGCGCTGAAACTCAATCTCCAGAT
>JANMSC010000136.1:0-2684 GCA_031388885.1 Gemmatimonadales bacterium
CTTGTTGAAGCTACCCGCTAATGGCGGAGCGGGACATACCCCGCGATGCTACGCCACCCTTTGCTCACCGGGTCGCCTTCCGTTTCCGGCGAGGTGTGGCAGTGTTGTCCCGCAGCCAAGCGGCAAGGCGTACTTCAGTGATGGAACCATCCGCCACGCCTACCATGACTGCCACGGCGTCAACTTCGGTCGCGTTCAGCTCGGACCCATTCAGTTCGTAAAATGTCGCCATGACAACGAACGCGGTACGCTTGTTCCCGTCGGCGAAGGGATGGTTCTTCGCAAGTCCGAACCCATAGGACGCGGCGCAGTCGGCAAGATCCTTTGCCTCGCCGTAGTGCCATCGGTGCAGTGGGCGCCCCAATGCAGACTCAAGCGAGCCAGCATCACGCAACCCGTGCAACCCGCCGTTGTGCTCCAGCTGCACATCGTGAATCGCTTCGACAACCGCACGGACAAGCCACTTCGGCTCACGCTTGGTTGGCATCGCAGGTCACCGCTTCGACAGTTCGCGCAGCGCGTTGCGGTACCGCTTGCCGATCCTCCGGGAAATCTCCATCGCCTCCGCGAACAGCGGATCGTGCGCCGTGACCAATATCCCGTCCGCCGTCTCCTGCAGGAAGATTTTGTCGCCGGCGGTCAGGTCGTACTTCTCAAGCGTCTCCTTGGGGATGGTGACCCCAGCCGAATTGCCGATCGGTCGGATGACGGTTTCGCGGACGCGCATGGCGGGCTCCGGTGAACGTTATAACAATGGTACTCACGTCCAGGCGATGCGGCAAGTAGGACTCTACGCCGACGTTGCCGCCGGCATGGCGTTCGCGGTCGACGAGTTTGCAGCATGCATCATCGAGCGCGCGCTGCATTGTTACCACGGACACACCTCGACGTCGGTTTTCGCGAAGTCGTCACCGACGAAGAGCAACGGCTCACCACGCGCCACAGACAGTGCGTAGCTGAAGCAGTCGCCGAAGTTCAGCGACGCCGGATGCCGGCCGCGACCAAATCGCAACGCGATGTCCCGTGCCAGCGCCACCTGCTCCTCGCCGACCGGGACAACCTCGGCGCCGATGCTGCGCAGCAGGCGATCGAGTTGCAGGTCACCCGCCTCGCCGTATCGACCGAGCAGTACGAGCGACGCCTCGACAATGGTGCCCGCTGACACCAGCCGTGTGCGGTCGGCTTCAACTGCTGCGATCAGGCGATCAGATGTGGGTTCCCCGATCAACATCGCCATCAGCGCCGACGTATCAATGACCATGGCTCAGCGCGGGACCCCATGTTGGTCGTATCCAATGATGTCGTCGGACGCTCGCGCGTCGAGCACCGGCAACCGAGCGAGTCGTTCCTGGATACGCCGCAATTCCACCGCGATCCCGCGGCGGGACCGATGCGTCTCCCGGTCGAGCCGGTCGCGGAGCGCCTCACGAATGGCGTCGGTCAGCGACTCGCCGGTCGCGGCGGCGAGGGCGCGGGCCAGGCGGTCGGTTTCCGGGTCCTTGATGCTGATGGCCATATCTAGCTTTCTAGAAAAAGGTATAGAACTATAGATATTCTCAGGCATCGCCGCAAGGCGAGGGCGGCGAGCCGATCGATGCCGCGCTCACTTCCGCACCAGATCCATCACGTAGATGTCGCTCTCCAGCTCGACCAACACGAAGTAGATGAGACCGTTGCCCGGCGACGGGGCGCCGTCCAGTAAGGGCCGCAGTCTTGGTACATCAAAGCGCACCACGAGTTGCGGCGTGCCGCCGGCCGCAGGAATCCGGTACACACCCCGAACGTTGTCTGCGTCGGAAGCGCTGAAGTAGATCGATTGACCATCGGCGGACCACTCCGGCCAACGGAGCTGGAGGAGTGCCTCCGACGATGCGGCCACCGTTCGTGTCGTACCTCCGGGGAGCATGACGGAAATCCCATTACGCTCGAAGGCGAGCATGGTGCCATCGGGGGACCAACGTGGCGCGAAGCCCTCGGCCACAGGGACCGGGGACCTCTGCCACGCTGCCGTGGTCGATGGACGCTCCAACAGGCCGAGCAGACCTCGCCCTGTCCCAAGCGTTCTATCGCCGTAGGCAATGCGAAGCCCGTCCGGTGAGAACGACGGATTGTATGACGCCGCCGCGTCGCTGGTGAGCCGCTGCTCGCCGGAGCCGTCGGTGTTGATCAGGTAGATGTCACGCGTGGCGTTCCGGGTCGAGTGGAAAGTGATCTGCGATCCGTCGCCGGAGAAATCGGGCGAGAAATCATCGCCGGTGTTGCGCGTCACCCGTCGGGGCTCACCACCTGTCGCCGGCATCACAAAGATTTCCTGGTTTCCCTCGATGTTCGAATCGAACACCAGCCATTTCCCGTCGCGGGAGACGCCGAAATTCTCGATCACCTGGGTGCCGCTGGTGACCGGGCGCGCATCACGGACGGACGCGACGCCGCTGGCCGGGATCGAGATGGCATAGATGTTCTGCCGGACAATCATGCGGGCGTAGGCGAGGGTGCGACCATCGTCGGCAATCGAGATCGAATGGGCCTCGAGTCCGGTGGTGAGTCGCTTGCGTGTCGCTTCGCGTGGCGCCCCATCACGATCGAGGCCGACGACCCAGATGTCGCGGGCGCCATCCTTGTTCGAGACATAGAGGAGGGAGCCGTCGGGGAGCCAGGCAGGGGAGGTGTTGAGAGCGACGTCG
>JANMSC010000144.1:0-1918 GCA_031388885.1 Gemmatimonadales bacterium
AACAGGTAACCGAGCGCGATGGTCAACATCAGGTCGCGGGTGATGCCGAACCCGTTGCCCAAAACGATGTTGAGTCCGAGGCCGAAGACCAGTGGCGTCAGCAGCACCGCCACCGCGCCGAGGAGCCAGCGCTGCAGGTAGTACCACCACGTCGGCATCGGCTTGCTGAAGAATGCCCGGTAGAACCCGCCGTGCAGGTCACCACTGACCATCCCGCCCGCGGCCACGAGGCACATCACCAGCAGCACGGTGCTGAACGCCTGGCCCTGGATGAACTCCGGTGTGAGCATGCTCGGCGAATCCGTGACGCGCGACACCCGCCACAGCACGACACAGACGACGATGCTGATCAGGAGATAGAGCAGCCCGGGCCCAACGGCGACGTCGCGCGCAAGCCACGGCAGGTACCTGAGTGGTGCGTTGTCCTGTTTCATTCCTGCACCGCCGCACGAAAGGCGTTCTCCAGACCACTTTGCTCAGGCACACACTCCACGAGCACCGCGCCGCCCGACAACAGGCGCGTCAGGCCGAGACTCATGTCGGCACGAGTGGCCTGCACCCGCCACGCTCCGCCGCGGCCTTCGATCGGTGTGGCGCCAGCAAGCGCGCTGGCTACATCGACACCATTCTCGAACACCACCCGCCATGCCACGGTGCCGACGGACGCATTGCCCGCGGCATGTTCGACGATGCGCTGCAACCGGCCCCGGTTGAGGATGGCGACACGGTCAGCGAGTCGCTCGAGCTCGTCGAGGTTGTGCGATGCAATCACGATGAGTCGCTCAGGATGCCGCAGCCCCGCCACCACATCGCGAAAGCGCTGTGTCCAGAGTGGATCGAGTCCATGCGTCGGTTCATCGAGCACGACGATGTCGAAGTCGCCGATCAGTGCCTGCGCGAGTCCGAGGCGCTGCAGGTTGCCCTTGGAGAGCTGGCGAACCTGCTTGGCAGCGTGTTCGTCGAGCCCCAACTGCGTCATGATCTCGCGCACACGGACGCGCCGTTCGCCTGCGGGCACGCCAGAAAGGGCCGCGAGCCGCGTCAGCGTCTGTGGCACCTTCCATCGGGGCGGGAGGTTCACCAGCTCGGTGAGGTAGCTCACGCCGAGTGATTCCACATATGTACGCGGCGCCTTGCCATCGAGGGTCACACGCCCCGACGTCGGGTCGAGAAAGCCCATCAGGAGCGAGATCAACGTTGACTTGCCGGCACCGTTCGGTCCGGCGATGCCGACGACTTCACCGCGGCGCATCTCGAGCGAAAAATCGACAAGCGCCTCGACCCGTCGGCGCCTGACCAGCGAGGTGTACGTCTTGCCGACCTGATCGAAGCGAATCACGACACGATCCTGATGATGCCTGCCTCGGCCGACCCGCGTAAAAACGCCTCAGCCCCGGTGACCGGAATCTTGACGCCGGTCTCCGTGTGGCCACGCCGAGCGAAAGCGTGCATGAACTGCGTCAGCGTACCGTCTGCCCACGCGCCTTCCACCGCCTGAAGCTGAAGCAGCAGTTCATCCCACGACCCGCGCAGCGTCAGCCCGCCAAGCGTCTCGATGACGTGCACCCCGGAATCGGGCGTCGGTCGCTTGAGCATCTCGGGCACATCGCGCATCAGCGTACCGAACAGTTCGAGCTGGTTCGGGTCGCGCTGGGTCCCGTCGGGCTGCGTGCCCTCGACTTCAGCGAGGATGAGGTCTTCGGGCGTCGCCTCCTGGCCGAGCTCCGCGAGGCGCGAGAGCCAGGGCGCCACGTCGGGATCATCGTCGCTGAGGTTACGCGCCGCTTTCATCAGTTCGACCGTTCGCCACACCCCGAGGTCATCGAAGTGATCATCGGGCCTGGTACGCGCAAAGTGCGTCAGCGCTGCAGCGGTCTCGCCGCGATCGTAGAGAATGTTGGCGAGATAGATGCGGGGC
>JANMSC010000258.1:0-3472 GCA_031388885.1 Gemmatimonadales bacterium
GCTTCCGCCGGCGAGATATGCGCCGGCTTCATGAACCAGCGTGGGAGATACGCCCCGATCGGCAGAATGGCCAGGCGCATCGGCCCGAAACGCTCCGCCACCTCCGCGAAATGCTTGCCCCAGCCGGTGTCGCCGGCAAAATAGACGTTGCCCGAAGCGCCGCCGATCACGAATCCGCCCCAGAGGTTGCGGTTGCGATCGGAGATGCCGCGTGCCGAGAAATGTTGCGCAGGCACGGCGGTGATGCGCACGCCGCCAGGATCGGCGGTGGACGACCAGTCGAGCTCACGCGCACCCTTGACCCCGCCCCGGGCCATGAGCGCGCCGTTGCCGAGGGGCGTGATGATCATCGGGTCGTGCTCTTTCTGCAGCATCCGCAACGTCGGCAGGTCGAGATGGTCGTAGTGGTTGTGGCTGACCAGGACCACGTCGATCTTCGGCAGCTCTTCGAAACGGATCCCGGGTGGGCGGTGTCGTTTCGGTCCCGCGAAGGAGATCGGCGAGCAGCGGTCGGACCAGATCGGATCGGTGAGGATATTCATCCCGTCCATCTGGATGAGCGTGGTGGCGTGGTTGACGAAGGTAACGCGAAGCCCGCCGTCGCCGACGCGTGCCGGCGGCGGGGGTCCCGGCGCAGCATCCACCCATTCCCGCCACTGCCCCGGTTCCCGATTCATCTGCCACTGGAGGAACGAGGCCTCGGTCTGCCAGCCGGACTGGTGGTTGTGGAACCGCGCTCCGTCGAAGTGATCGCTCTTCACGCCGCGGAAGCGCGGAGCAGCCACGATTTTCCGTTCGAAAAGCACCGCGAACGCGGCCACGGCGGCAGCGAACCCGGTGACGATGGCCAGGCGTTTCATGCGGCGCGGATTGGAGCACAGTTGACCAGTCGAAGAGCGTCAACTATTCTCTACACCCCGCGGCGGAATAGGGCCCGCGGGGGGTTCGTTGAACGGGTTCCTGCAGGCGCTTAGCTCAGTTGGTAGAGCATCACCTTCACACGGTGGGGGTCAACGGTTCGAGTCCGTTAGCGCCTACCACCCCTCGAATAATCACGCCGCTCACGTTGGACGACAACGGGGCGGCGGTCTATTTTTAGAGCGAGCGGGTCGATGCTCGATGATCCTGCGCGCATCCGTGAAGTGGGCGGTGATGCCATGTGCATTTCGCTCCACCGCCCATTCCGACAGCCACTGCGCATCGCGCGACGCCGATGCCGTTCGCTTAGCACCCGAGAAAGACGTCGAAAATACCGAGACGGATTCCCGGTGCAGCCGGTGTCAGTGCCTTTCTTCGTTTGCGGAGGCGTATCATTGAGGACCGTGGACAATCAGGAGCACTCATGCGCACCATCGTCGCTGCGTTCGCTGTGATCGTTGTCGGCGCAGTGAGTACGTCCGCCCAGGATTCAATCACGGTCGGCTCGGCATCCGCAGCTCGCGGATCGTCAGTCGAGATTCCTGTTTACGTCCGTGACGTCTCAGCAACGACACTCGGTCAGGATAAGGCTCTAGGGAATCGAATCCGCGGCGTTGCCATGAAGGTTGTCTACTCGCCCGCATCCGCCGTGTCTTCGATTTCGTTTGCGCGCGGAGGTGTTCTCACCGGCACGCCGCTTTACGAACAATCCGTCAGCTCGTCGGGAGCCCTCGGATACATCGTGTCGTTTCCGCCCTCCACCGAGCTGCCGTTCACGATGGATGCAGCGGCTCCCGGCAACCAGGCGGGTACATTGAGTATCGGCATCAGCGCTACCGCTACTGCCGGCAGCTCCGTCACGCTGACGATCGACGCAGCGACAGCCACGCTTTCGAATGCGAGCGGAACTGTGCTCGAGACGACGAATACCGGTCTCGCTCTGACAAACGGGAGCGTCACGGTCACGCCCGCTGCGACGACGACAACACTGATCTCGTCGGCGAACTCATCGATGCTCGGGCAGAGCGTGACGTTTACCGCCACAGTTTCGTCCGCCGTCGCAGGCACACCGACGGGCAATGTCAACTTCAAGGAGGGCGCGACGACACTCGCGACTGTGGCACTGTCGAGCGGCCAGGGTAGCCATACATCGTCTGCACTCAGCGCCGGCTCGCACTCGATCACAGCGGAGTACACTGGGGACACGAGTTATTCGGCGAGCACGTCGTCAGTTCTAACGCAAACGGTCATGACCGCGTTTGGTGCACCGACCGGGGTCGCCGCTACAGCAACGAGCCCGAACAACGTACTCGTATCGTGGAATCCCGTGAGCAACGCCGATCACTACGATGTGTACCGACGGGCGGGCGGCGGGATGTACATGCCAGTCGGATCGACGCCGGCCATGGCGTTCAACGATGGGAGCGTGCTTAGCGGTCAAACGTACTTGTACTACGTGCGAGCGGTGACGGCTGGTGGAGCGATGTCCGACAACAGCCTTATCGATCCGGCCACGACGATCACTTTCGCTGATGATCCGCTGTCCGCCGGCACGATCGTGAAAGCCGTCCACGTATCGGAGCTGCGAGGCGCGGTGAATGCGTTCCGCGCGGCTGTAGGTCTTGGCGGGCTTACGTTCAGCGATTCATCGCTCGTCGGAGCCACGATCCGCGCCACACACGTTCAGGAGCTGCGAGACGCTCTCGCAACGGTACGGATGAGCGCCGGTGTACCGCCCGCCGTGTATTCCGACTCACCCCTCACCAGCGGCGTGTTGATCAAAGCGGCTCACGTCCGGGAGCTCAGGAGCGCTCTCAAATGAGGTGCACGCTCGCTGCGATTTTAGTCGCATTTCTGCCTGTACTGGCGTCGGCGCAGACCGCCTCTTCCCGCGGAGACGCAAACGCCGACATGGCGGTTAACGAGGCCGATGTCACCTATCTCGCCAATCACCTGCTCGGTACCGGACCGGCGGCGCCACGAACGTGCCTGGCGGACGTGAATGCCGATGGCGCAGCGACGGTCGCCGATGCGTTCCGACTGATCGATTTCGTTGTTGGTGGCGGCGCCCCGCCATCAGCTCAGCCGGCCGAAATCTGCGATGGCAACGATAACGACTGCGACGGCTTGGCCGACGATGGCTTCGATCTGCTCACCGATTCGAACAACTGTGGCACCTGCGGCACGGTGTGCGAAAGCAACCACTCGGTGAACACGTGCATGTCCGGACAGTGCAGCCCGACTTGCACAGTCGGATGGGTGAATAGCGACGGAAACCTCAACAACGGATGCGACACCCTGCTGAATACGAATCCGTCGTGCACGAGTGCCGTGAGTATCGGCAGCGTGTCCGGTGACACCTTTTCGGGAACAATCACACGCAGTGGAACAGGAGAAGCCTGGTTACGCGCCACGATCCGAGAGGACAATTCTGTCGGTGCCGTTTACCTGAGTGCGCAGATGACCCTTACTGCGCAGAGTGGCGTGGACTACGACCTCTACGTCTATTGCTTCACCTGTACCAGCTCACTCGCAGCGTTTTCGACCTCGGGGC
>JANMSC010000291.1:0-1733 GCA_031388885.1 Gemmatimonadales bacterium
TCCCAACTGGGCGCGCACGGCGACACCACGCTGGCGATGGGCCACTTCGATGGTGTCACCCCAAATGCGTCCTACGCAGTGCCCGTGCGGCCATCGATTCAGTTCACGACGACGGCCGAGGACATGGCCACCTTCGCGCGCTTTCTCATGAGCGATGGGGAGGTGAACGGGCGGCGGCTCGTGGACCGGGCGCTTTTGCGTGCGATGGCCGTGCCCACCACCACCGAGGCGGTGCAGGCCGGACTCGCCTCGGGGTATGCCCAGGGCCTCGGTCGCCGCGAGCGATGGGGGATCACCGGCAGCTGTCATACTGGCAACATGGGCACGTTCCGCGCGATCCTCTGTGTCTACGCCGAGCATCAGCGCGCTTTCTTCGTCTCGTACAACACGGATCCGGAAGAAGCGAACTTCGACCGCGTCGACTCGTTGATCGCGTCGTCGCTGGGCGTGCCGCAAACGGACGCAACGCCCGAGGCGGCGCCCGGCATCGATCCGGCGGCGTGGAACGGCTGGTATGTGGTCCGCCCCAACCGGTTCGAACAGTTCGCGTACCTCGATGAAGTCGCCGGCGTTACCCGGATCGCCTGGGACGGCCGACGGCTCGTACTGCGCCCGCTTCAGGGCGCAGTGCGAGTGCTGAATCCAGTCGGCGGCACACTCTTTCGACTGCAAGGACGCCGCGCAGCGACGCACGTCCTCACGCGCTCACCTGATGGCGGACCAATCGTGACCGATGGCCATCGCACGCTCGAGCAGGTCCCGCGTTGGCGGGTCGTGCTTCGGTGGATCAGTGCCGCAGCGGGGGCCATGGCATTGCTGTACCTCTTGCTGGTTGGCTCAGTGCGCACGGTGATGGCGTGGAGGCGGCGGCAGTTGCGCAGTGAGGCGCTCAGATGGGCGGCGATCGTCGTGCTGCTGCTGGGCCTCGCACCGCTCCTCTTCCTGGGGCAGCCCATGCTCGCGGTTGGCGATCCAACGCCGGGCAACCTCGCACTCGCGCTTCTCACCGGGCTGCTGCCTGTCGCCATCGCGGTATCGCTCGTCCAGCGCGTGCGCATGGGCATGCGAACGGCAAGCTCGATGCTCGACGCGGTGGCGCTCTCGGCGGCGCTGCAGTGGTGTCTGGTGCTGGCGGTGTGGAGGCTCCTGCCGCTGACGCTCTGGCGTTGAGGACCGAGTCCCCTCAGGAGGTCGGCTTCATCGGTCAACTTGAGGAGCCAGCCCCGAGCACCTTAGTCGATCCCGACGCGCCCCTTCACCGCCGCTAGCAGCTTCGGCGAGTCGAAACCCACGCCGTCCTTGAACACGATCGTCACCTCGCGGATCACCGTCGGCGACGTCGTCAGGTCGCCTCGCAGCACCACGAGGTCCGCCACCTTGCCCATCACCACGCTGCCAAGCCGGTCATCCACACCCAGCACCTTCGCGCCGTTCAAGGTCATGATCTGCACCACCTGCGCAGGCGTGAACCCCGCCTCCACCAGCAACTCGTAGTTCCGCTGGTCACCGAACCCCGCGAGCGCGCCGCCGATGCCGGTGGGATCCACGCCCGCCGCAAGACGACCACCCGCATCCACGAATGCCTTCTCGAACGCCATCGCTTTCGCGAAAATCGCGTTCGTATAGGGACTGTTCTTCGCCGAGTCGATCTGGTGACGCACATCGAGGTACGACTTGCGGAGGTCGGGCGCCATCATCGACCAGGTGCGCTCGTCGTTCGACAGGCGGCCCGG